>NZ_AP019827.1:918405-1224540 GCF_008327825.1 Leptotrichia shahii
TTTGATATTTGCTGGGAAGAAAAAGGCTTTGGAATATAAATTGATTGACGGTGTTGCTGATTATGATGAGATTGGGATAAATTATAAGGAAGACACTGTTTCAATTGAAGATTACATTATAATGTCAAAAAATAAGAAGGAAAAGGCGAAAGATACAATTGCTGTGATAAATCTTGAGGGCGTTATTGATATGAAAAATCCCAACAAAAATATTACTTATGATAATGTTTGTGAAAAACTTGAGGAATTAAAAGAAATAAAGAATTTGAAAGGGCTGGTATTAAGAATAAATTCACCTGGTGGAAGTGCTTTAGTTTCTGAAAAAATATACAAGAAATTAAAAAAATTGACTGTGCCGATATATGTTTCAATGGGAGATTTGTGTGCAAGTGGAGGTTATTACATTGCTACAACTGGAAAAAAATTATTTGCAAATAACTTCACTTTGACAGGTTCAATCGGTGTTGTTATGATGTATCCTGAAGTTGCAGGAACAATAAAAAAATTGGATATTAATTTGGAAGGCTTTGGAAAAGGTGCAGGATTTGATATGTTAAATCCGTTAGAAACATTGGGTAAAGATTCAAAAGAAAAGATAATTTATAATATGAATGAAGTTTACAGCGAGTTTAAAGAACACGTAATGGCAGCTAGAGGAATGAACGAAGATGAGCTTGAGAAAATTGCGCAGGGAAGAGTGTGGCTTGGAAGCGAGGCTAAAAATATTAATTTAGTTGATGAAATCGGAACTCTTGAAGATTGTATAAAAGCAATGGCAAATGATTTGAAGCTGGACAAATATAAAGTGCAAATAGTGGAGTTAACACAAACTTTAAAAGAAACTCTGTCAGATATAAAAATGCCGTTTGTATCTGAGGAAATTAGGGAAAAGATTGAATTTTTGCAAGGGAATATGAATCAGATTCTGTATTATGAAAATGATTTTGAACTTTAAAAGTTTAAGGAGCAAAATTAAAATGAAAAATAGAATATCGAGTTTTTTATTGAAAGGATTAGTTGCTATTATTCTAATATTAGGATATGTATTAATTCAAGAGTTTTTAAATCCTCTAATGCTAACAAGAATTGCATTGATTTTTGCAATAGTAATACATCCATCTGGATATATTATTTTTGCATTAATATTAATTTTGGCTTTAATATTAATATTCTATTCAGGAATTTTGGCACAAAGAATACTTAAATATCCTAAAATTAATATACCTGTGATGATAATGATATTTACATATTTTGTTATAAAATATATTTTTTCTGATAGCAATAGTACATTTTTTGCTCCAACTGAAAAAGAAAGATATGTATTTATTATAGTGAGTCATGTATTTCTTTCGATAGGATTATTGTGGAAGAAAAAAATAAAAAAGAATAGGTATTTTTTATAAAAAAGTATTTGTAATAATTTTGAATTTATAAAAAAAATAATATATTTTTTTTCAAAAATGATATATAATGTAAAAAAATGTAAAATAGGAGTTTTTTTATGAATAATTATTCAGAATTGTCAAAATTATATTATCAGAAGGTGAATATAGAGGAGGAGTTAAGGAGAAGGCTTGAAAATCCTTGTGTATATAAAACTTCGTTGTATATTTTGCCAATTTTACGTGGGGAAAGAGTTTTAAAGGAAGTTGAATTATTTTTTTTGCCAATAAATGATATTTTGATGTTGCAAGATGAGATTATGCAAAATAGTAAGGAAATTTTGAAATTATCTGGTGAATTGCCAAAAATAGCTCAAAAATATTGTATAAGAGAAATTATGATTAATGAGATAACAAAAAGTGAAGGAATTGAAGGGGTTCATACTACAAAAAAAGATGTGTATAACAGTATGAACTCCACAAAAATAGACAGGTTATCTGGAATTATAAAAAAATACAAGCAAATTACTGAGAAAAAAATAGAAAAAATTGATTCAGCTAAGGAAATACGTAGAATATATGATGAAATTTTTGGTGAAGAAATTCTGATTAATCCTGAAAATAGATTAGACGGGAAGTTATTTAGAAAAAATTCGGTGTTTATTACAGACGGATTTAAAAATATACATTTGGGGGATTTGACAGAAGAAATAATCTTAAAACATATAGAAGATTTAATAAAATTTTCAAATAGGAAAGATATAAGTTTTTTATTTAAGGCTTGTATTGCACATTATTATTTTAAATACATTCATCCTTTTTATGATGGAAATGGAAGATGCGGAAGAATGATTTTTTCAATGTATTTAGCTAGAAAACTAGATATATTTACAGGACTTTCATTGTCATATGCCATTTTTTCGGAAAAGGAAAAATATTCAAAATTATTTTTAAACACTTCCAGTTCTAAAAACTTTGGAGAAGTGACATTTTTTATAAAAGGAATGATGGAATTTATAAAAAAAGGACAAAAAAGCATAAAGGAAATGCTGGAAAATAAAATAGAAAAATTAAACTTTTCACGTGATTATTTGGGTAATTTAGAATTAAATGATCCTGAAAAGAAAATAATGTGTATCTATATTCAAAATAATATTTTTTCTGAATTTCCTCTAAAAGATAAGGAGCTGTCAAAAATATTGGAAATAAGCAGAACTAAATTGAAAATCCATATAGAAAACTTGATTAAAAAGGGTTATTTGGTAGAAATATCTAAGAATCCAATGATTCATGTTATAGATGATGGATTGAAGGAAGTTCTTGATTGAAAAGGTCAACAGTTTATTAATCATTTAATAAAATTTGAATTTTTAAAATTTATGAAAGGAGATAAAAAAATGAACAAAGTATATTGTTATCCAAGATGTACAACTTGTAAAAAAGCTATAAAATGGTTAGATGAAAATGGCATTGAATATGAATATAAGCATATTGTGGAGGAAACTCCATCGAAGGAGGATATTAAGAGGTATTACAAGGAAAGTGGATTGCCATTAAAAAGATTTTTTAATACGAGCGGGAATGTTTATAAAGAGATGAACTTGAAGGAAAAATTAGCTGAAATGTCAGAAAATGAGCAGTTTGAGCTTCTTGCAAGCAATGGGATGGTGTTGAAAAGACCGCTTTTAGTAGGGAAGGATTTTGTGCTGGTTGGATTTAAGGAAGCTGAGTGGGCTGAAAAATTGAAATAATTCAAAAAATTTTAAAAAAGTTGAAAAAATTTTTATAATTGTATTGAAAATTAATTGAAAATATGGTAAACTTAATAAGTTATTGAATAAAGGGATATTCCGCTTTTATTGTTGCTACCAGTTCAGGAATAAAATTTATAAGCAAAAAAAGTTTTTAAATTGGTAAGGCTGGTATAGATAAAAAGAATGTCTTAAAAAGAAGGGAGTGAATTTCTTGAAAGAGAAATTAATCGAATTAGTAGAAAAAAATTACTTGAAAGCTGACGTACCTCAATTTAAAGCAGGGGATACAGTTGCTGTTCACTACAAAGTAAAAGAAGGAAACAAAGAAAGAATACAGATTTTTGAAGGTGTAGTTATTAGAGTTTCTGGTGGAAGTGTTGCTAAAAACTTCACAGTTAGAAAAGTATCGCAAGGAATTGGTGTAGAAAGAATCATTCCTTTAAATTCTCCATTAGTAGAAAAAATCGAAGTTAAGAGAATTGGTAAAGTAAGAAGATCTAAATTATACTACTTGAGAAACTTATCAGGAAAAGCTGCTAGAATTAAAGAAATTAGAAAGTAGCTTCAAGGCTAGCAAAATGCTAGCTTTTTCTTTTTTATGGCATATACTCGAACCCATTCAAAATTGAACTGTTAAAAATCACATAAACTTAGAGTTTGAGTAAAATAGTCATACTTTTGAGTTCGGTTTTAAATTAGTTTTGTTATAAAACTGAAAATTTTAAAATTTAAATTAGGAGAGGGAAAAATTATGAATATATTATTATGGGGAGCTTTCTATATTATTGCGACGCTGTTTTTGCTATATTTCTTTATTAGAGAGAAGCAAGTTATTCAGTGGATAAGAATGAAAGAGGATGAAACATTGAAAAAAGTTTCGCTTGAAAAAAGTGACAAAAATTTTATGGCTGGAAATGTACTGACAATAGTTGCATTAGTTGTTACAGCGGTATTTTTCGTGATTGTAGATAAAAGTAAGGATCCAAATATATGGATAAAGGTTTGGGGAATTTATGGAGTATTTGGTTTGAATATTGTAGTTTATGTGCTTAGAAAACAGCATGAATGGATATTTCTGCTAAATCTTATTATGTTATTTTTAGGGAAATTGATGTTTAATATTTTAGATTCAAATTTTTATATTTATTTGATAATAAATGTTGTAATTTCATTGATTCTTATTTATTTATTTAGAGATTTATCAGTGGAAAAAATTACAGAGCAGTCAATTTTGAAGGAAGCTGTACAAGGTAATAAAGAATTGGAAAAAATTGTTACAGAATCAAAAATAAAAAATGAAGATGTTTCAGAAACATTTAAAAAAGTATTTCCAAATGATAATCTTTCAGTAGAAGAAAGAATTGCAAAGGAAAAAAGAAAGAGAAGTACATTTGGAAAGGCATTGACAAGAATTGATAATGCACTGCTTGCAGTTGTTTTAGTTGCAGTTATTCAAATGTTTTATATTGGGAATTATGTTATTCCTACAGGTTCAATGGAGCCTACGATATTAGTTAAAGATAGAGTTTTTACAAATATGGTAAAATATCATTTTTCAGACCCAAAAGTAGGTCAAATAATTGCATTTAAGGAGCCAATGACCGATAAAGTGATGTATACAAAAAGAATAGTTGGAGAGCCAGGAACTACGCTTCAAATTGCAAAAGGAAAAATGACTACAAATGAATTTGAGATCGCAAATGTTGATAGTGATCCAAAATATCCAACTACAGCCAATAGTAGAAAAGAATTTAATGAAGAAATGAAGAAATATGACGAAGCTATGGATAAATTTAATTCTGAGAAAGTTAAAGCTGTTGGTGGAGCAATAATGATAAATGATAAAAAATCAGAAGTTTTAGAAAGATTGACACCGCAAAAATTTTATCTTCCTGAAGGATTACTTATGAATAATAAAATTTATATTCCTAAAAAAGGAGACAAAGTGAGATTGGATAAAGTCGTTGTAATTGATAAAGTATTTGGACAAACGACTGACGGTACTTTAATTGGGCAAGTTGACTGGGAAAGTTATTATGATGGAAAAGGTTTTAAAAATATCACAGGAAAAGAATTTTTAGAATTAATAAAGACGGATAAAAACTTTAAGGATATAATTGGAAATGATGATGAATTTACTGCTGATCCAAGAAATACATTGACAAATAAATATTACACGTTTACTTTAAAAGTGGAAGGCAGAAATGAAATGGTTATGCCAATTATGGATTTTAAATATAATGATGAATTATTTAAAAAATTATTAAATGGAGAAACTATAACGCTTGATAAAAACTATTATATGGCTATGGGAGATAATACTTCAAACAGTAAAGATACCAGATATTTTGGACTTGTGGCTGAACCTAGAATTAAAGGGGAATTGCTTGTGAGATGGTGGCCATTAAATAGAATAGGATTATTATGATATAATTTATTTGGTGACTTGTTTCTTGCTATAAAATTATAATTATTTTTATAATTAAATTAATTAAAAAATGGAGAATAAAATGGAAAATATTATTGATGAATTGGTAAAGATTCATAATGAAAACTTTAAAAATAAAGTTGGGGATAAGTATTTTTCTGAGATGATGTTAGGTGAGCAGTATGAGATATACTGCTTATTTAATTTTATGGGAGAAAATATCTTTGTGAAAAAATTAAAAGATGAGAGTAGAAAAGAAGATGAAAATTTTGGAAAAAAGCAAAAAGAAAAAACAAATTTTGATAAAAATGAGAAAAATAAGAAAAATGTGTTGGGATATGTTGTGTTTTATGGTACAATAGAGAGCACGGATATTTTTGAGTTAGCAATAGAAAAAAAATATCAAGGGCGAGGTTTTGGTGAAATACTGATGACTGAAAGTATGGGAAAATTAAGTGAAGATAGGAAAAATTTGAAAGAAAATGATCTTTCGGAAAAAGAAAAAACAGGTTTTTCTGAAAATAAATTTTTACTGGAGGTTAATGAGAAAAACGTAAAGGCACTAAAACTTTATAAAAAAATTGGGTTTGAGGAAATTTCCATAAGGAAAAATTACTATGGAAAAGATGAGAATGCAGTAATAATGATAAAATATTATTAAGTTTGAGTATATAAATAAAATAGGCAATTGTAAAAGTAATGAAATATTGAATAACAGCAGTATTTATAACTATAAAGGATTTTGACGACTCATCAGGAAGTGGAAAAAATAAGAAAAATAAAATTGCATAAATGTTGTATTTTTTAGATTTTTACAAATGATTATATAAATAAAAGTAAGGGAGAAAGATGGAACAAAAGAGTATTTCGTTAGAATTAAAAAAACAAATTACACCGAGTATTTTTGTAATTGGGCAGGAATATTATAATGAAAGTTTGGGAAATATAACTGCACTTTTTGCTGACGGGAATTTTATGACAGTGGAAGGGGAGTATAAGGAAAACAGTTTGTGCAAAACTTCTATTACAGTTGAGCAGAGAAAGGGTAAATTTATAGAGGCAAATTGCGACTGCATGTTTTTTAAAAATAATAAAAAAAATTGTTGTAAACATATTGTGACATTGGGAATGATGGCTGATCATTCAGAAAAAATTTCAAAAGTTATTGGGACTGGTGAAATTGAAATGATGTTTGAGGATGATTTTGAAGAAGATAATAAAAAACTGGCTCAAATTAAGGAAGAGCGGAAAAAAGAAAAAGAAAAGGCTGTGAAGAATGCTAAAAGGAAAGAAACTGAAGACAATGGAAAAAATAAATCACGTCAGAGAATTAAACTTAGGGAAGAAAAATTTAATGCGATGAATTCTGGTAAATCAGAAAGTATTTCTGTGGAAGCATATAATATTGACAATGAAAATCTGAAAAATATTAATTTAAAAAATAAAAATGCAGTTGAATTTGAATTTTTTGAAGAAAATGGAGAAAAGGCTGGAAATGCTGAGTTTATAGAGAAAAATGGAATAGTTGAGTTTCAAGCGGTGGAAAATAATGGGGAAATATTAGAAAATATTTCTGAAAAGATTAACAAAATTTATAATCTTCATCTGGAAAGTGAAAATATAGATTATGAGGAAAAGCAGGAAATGCGACTGGAAGTGGAAATTGATGAAGGAAGTTACAGCGATTATAAATACGGGTATGACTATAATCAGGAAAATAATGTGCCAGATTATATTTTACGGATAAAAACAGGATTTAAGAAAATATATTATGTAAAGGATATTTTGAAATTTATTGAAGCTGTCATAAAGGAAAGAGAGTATGAAATTACCTCTAAAATTACGTACAGTCCTAAAAACTGTTTTTTCAATGAAACTAATCAGAAAATAATCAATGCAATTTATGAATACAGTAAAGAGATTCAAAGTGTAATAAATAGTGGAATTAAAGATAAAAAAGGTCTAAAAGTCTATGAAATGCTTTTAAATAAACTGCTTACGGCTATGGAAAAGGGGAAAAACTTAGTTTTATTGGGGGAAACTAAACAGATAATGAATAGTTATGAACCTTTGTTTGTTATGGAAAATGGTAGAATTACAATAAGAAATATTGAAAAAATCTCTGAAAATAGTCCATTTTATACATTTGCAAATGATACAACGAAAGTCTTTAAAATGGATAAAAATGAAGAAAGATTTTTTGAGAAATTTGATTTATTAGATACAGAGCTGTTTAATCAGCTTTCAGATGAGGATAATAGAAAACTATGTGCGGTTTTAAGTTATGAAAATATTAATGTTGCAGAATATATCGAGGAAGATGGAAATATTGATATATTTGTGTCGGAAACTGATGAAAAGGAAGTTGTGAAGGTAAATTTATCAAATACTGTCTGTGCGGCAGAAAAAAATGGGAAATATTTTATTCCTAGAAAAAATGCGAAAATACTTGAAGAATTGAAAAAGCTTGTCGAAGGTTATTCTATTACAAATGTGGAATTAATTGAAGGTACTTATAATGTGAATTATGAAGGACTGGGGAAAATTTCAGAGTATATTGATAAAAAATATGCGGATAAAGTAAAAATTCATTTGGAAAATAAAATAAAAAATGCACGAAATATTGATGTCCATATTGGAATAAAAAAAGTTGAAAATAATTTTTTGAATGTCAGTTTTGATATTGAAGGAATAAAGGCTGAAGATGTGGAAATTGTGATGGAAGCTATAAAAAATGAACAAAAGTATATAACTCTTTCAAGTGGGGAATTGGTAAAAATTGCCAATAAAAGTATTGAAGAATTAGTTGGAATTGTAGATTCCATTTCTAATTTGAAGGTTGGAGAAAATAAAATTTCTAAAATAAAAGCTCTTCAGCTTGCACAAATTTCTAAAAATATTCAGGAAGATCTTGTAAAAATAGATGAATTTAAAGATTTATTTCATAAAATAAAAAATCGTGAAGAAATTGAACCTAATAATATAAAGGTAAATTTATTTCCGTATCAAAAGTTAGGATTTAACTGGCTGAAAAATATGTATGACATTGGGTTTGGAGGGATTCTTGCGGATGATATGGGACTTGGTAAGACTTTACAGACAATTTCACTGTTAAATGAAATTTATCAGGAAAATAGAAATTTTTCGGCATTAATTATTGTGCCAAGTTCATTGCTTTATAATTGGAAGGAAGAAATTATTAAGTTTACTGGAATAACTCCAGTTTTAGTTGAAGGAACGGCAGCCCAAAGAAGGAAAATTATTTCAAAAGGGTCGAAGGGATTCCTTATAACAACTTATCAGGCTTTGAGAAATGATATTGAAGAATATAAAAATAGGGAATTTGATGTGGTGGTTCTGGATGAGGCTCAAAATATAAAAACAACAACCTCTCAAATAAAGAAGGCTGTTATGAAAATTAACAGTAAAGTAAATTTTGCATTGACAGGAACACCAGTCGAAAATAATATTTTAGAATTGTGGTCAATTTTTGACTTTGTAATACCTGGTTACCTCGATAATTTGACAAAATTTAAGAAAACTTATAAGGAAGCCATTGTAAATCCAAATTCTTCTAAAATAAATAATTTACGTGAAATTATTGCTCCATTTCTGCTAAGAAGAACAAAGAAGGAAGTACTAACTGAATTACCTGATAAAATTGAATCTAATATGGTTGTAACGTTAAGTACAGAGCAAAAACAATTATATATGTCTTATATTAAGCAGGCTAAGAGTGAAATGAAGAAATTTAACGAAAATGATAATAATCGAATGAAAATACTTGCAATTTTGACAAAACTGCGTCAAATTTGTAATTCTCCAACTTTATTTAAGGAGGACTATAAGGGGGAAGTAGCAAAACTGGAAGTGTTACGTGATATTTTGCCAGATATAACTGAAAATGGGCATAGGTTATTGATATTTTCACAGTTTGTCGGTACTTTGAAGGAAATTGAGAAGGAACTTGCAGATATGGGAATTGAGTATTTTTATATTGATGGAAATGTGAAATCTAAAGAAAGAGTTGATATTTGTAATAAATTTAATGCTGGAGAGCGGCAAGCGGTGCTAATTTCGTTAAAGGCAGGTGGAACTGGACTAAATCTTGTCGGGGCAGATGTCGTGATACATTATGATCCTTGGTGGAATATTGCTGTAGAAAATCAAGCGAGTGACAGGGCGTATAGAATTGGACAGAAAAAAAGTGTGCAGGTTATAAAACTTGTGACAGAAGGTACGATTGAAGAAAAAATTATAAAAATTCAGGAAAGTAAACGTCAATTGAGTGAAAATCTGTTGGAAAACAAAGATGGGGAAAAAGTACTATTTGAGATGAGTGATAAGGAATTAATGGAACTTTTAAGTTAAATTTGTATCTGAAAATTTATATTTGTAAAATTTTTAAAATAGGAGTATAATGAGTATGTGAAAAAAATCTTCTTAATGATGAAAGGATAGAATTTTATGAAAAATGAAAGATATGAATTAAACAAAAATTTGGCACAAATGTTAAAAGGTGGAGTTATAATGGACGTTTCCACTCCTGAACAGGCAAAAATAGCTGAAGCAGCCGGAGCAGCTGCGGTTATGGCACTTGAAAGAATTCCAGCTGATATTAGAGCTGTGGGAGGAGTTTCAAGAATGAGCGACCCTAAAATGATTAAAAGTATACAGGAAGTTGTATCAATTCCTGTAATGGCAAAAGTTAGAATCGGTCATTTTGTGGAAGCGCAAATTTTGGAAGCGATAGAAATTGATTATATAGATGAAAGTGAAGTTTTATCGCCTGCTGATGATAAATTTCATGTAGATAAGAAAAAATTTAAAGTTCCTTTTGTATGTGGGGCAAAAGATCTAGGAGAAGCTCTTAGAAGAATAGCTGAGGGGGCTTCAATGATAAGAACTAAAGGTGAACCAGGAACTGGAGATGTCGTGCAGGCGGTAAGACATATAAGAATGATGAATCAGGAAATAAGAAGAATACAGAATATGCGGGAAGACGAGCTTTATTTCACTGCCAAGGAATTGCAAGTCCCTTTTGATTTAGTAAAATATGTTCACGAAAATGGTAAATTACCAGTAGTGAATTTTGCAGCAGGTGGAGTTGCTACCCCTGCAGATGCTGCTTTAATGATGCAGCTTGGAGCCGAAGGGGTATTTGTCGGATCAGGAATATTCAAATCTGGTGATCCTGCAAAAAGAGCTCAGGCGATAGTTAAAGCTGTTACTAACTACAACGATCCAAAAGTGTTAGCTGAAATCTCTGAAGATTTGGGGGAAGCTATGGTTGGAATCAATGAAAATGAAATCAAAATACTTATGGCTGAAAGAGGTAAGTAATGAAAATTGGCGTATTGGCTTTACAGGGAGCTTTTGCAGAGCATATAAAAATGCTTGAAAAACTTGGGATAGAATCATTTGAGATAAGAAAAAAATCTGATTTAAGTAATGCGGTTAATAATAATGATGTTGATGGATTGATTATTCCAGGCGGAGAAAGTACAGTTATTGGGAAGCTGCTTTATGATCTTGATTTATTTGATGACATAAAAAAACTTATTTTGAAAGGACTGCCTGTATTTGGTACTTGTGCAGGTTTAATCCTTTTGGCAAAGGAAATTGAAAATGATAACCGGACTTATTTAGGAGCGATGGATATAAAAGTTAGAAGAAATGCCTATGGAAGACAGCTTGGAAGTTTTTTTACTGAAAGTGAATTTAAAGGGCTTGGAGTTATTCCTATGACATTTATTCGAGCACCGTATATTTCAAGTGTGGGAAAAAAAGTTGAGATTCTTTCGGAAGTTGATGGAAATATTGTCGCAGCAAAGAAAAATAATATTCTTGTGACTTCGTATCATCCCGAGTTAAATGATGATCTTAAAGTACATGAGTTTTTCATTGAAATGTGTAAAAAAGCTAAATAAAATTAAAAAAATGGCATAATAATGTATATACAAATAAAAAAAGTTTAAATAATATTTAAATATCAATGAATTTTTGTTGCATTTTTTAAATTCATTTGATATAATAATTTTAGAAAATAAATATGGAGGTGGCATTATAATGCTAGATAAAATTAAATCAATAGTTGTAGATCAATTAGGTGTAGATGAGGATCAAGTAACTGAAGATGCATCTTTTGTTGATGATTTAGGAGCTGATTCATTGGATACAGTTGAATTAATCATGGCTTTTGAAGAAGAATTTGATATTGAAATTCCTGATGAAGATGCACAAAAAATTAAAACTGTTAAAGATGTAATGGAATACATCGAAGCTAAACAATAAGATATAAAACTTTTTGGGGGTTCTTCCCCCTTTTTTATTGAAAAAAAAATGAAAAAATGTTAAAATAAATTTATTGTTACAAAATTGGATTGATTAAAATAAATTTAGTATTAGGAATTAATACTAAACTCCATTTAAAATGCAGAAATCATATTTTGATAAGAAGAATTCATAATAAATTCACTATTTAAATGGGAGGAAATATAAATTTAATTATAAAAAAATAAAAATGAGAGGTGTATTAATGAGAAGAGTAGTTATTACAGGGATAGGATTAGTAACTCCATTGGGGACTGGAAAAGATAAGGCCTGGAAAAATTTATTGGCAGGAGAATGTGGAATTGATAAAATTACTCAATTTGACAGTTCAGAGCATTCAGTTCATATAGCTGCAGAAGTAAAGGATTTTGTACCTGAAAATTATATTGAGAAAAAAGAATTAAAAAAAATAGCTAGATTTTCACAATTTGCAATTGCAGCTTCAAAAGAAGCATTAAAGGATGCAGAATTTGAGATTACTGATGAAAATGCAGATAGAATTGGAGTAATTATTGGTTCTGGAATTGGTGGACTGGATGTAATTGAACAGGAAGTTGAAAAACTTGTTACAAAAGGGCCAAGAAGAGTGTCACCCTTTTATATTCCGGCAGCAATCCTAAATATGGCTTCTGGAAATACTTCAATCTATATTGGAGCGAAAGGACCTAATAAAACAGTCGTTACAGCATGTGCTTCAGGAACAAATTCTATTGGAGATGCTTTTCAGGCAATTTTATTAGGAAAAGCTGATGCAATGATTGCTGGAGGAACAGAAGCTACAGTAACTCCGTCAGGAATAGCAGGATTTGCAAACTTAAAGGCATTGTCAACTAATCCTGATCCTAAGAAGGCATCACGGCCATTCACAGCTGATAGAGATGGATTTGTACTTGGAGAAGGTGCTGGAGTGTTAATGCTTGAAGAATTAGAACATGCTAAAAAACGTGGAGCGAAAATTTATGCAGAAGTTGTAGGATATGGAGAAACTGGGGATGCTTATCATATGACAGCTCCAGCTGATGGTGGAGAAGGCGCTGCAAGAGCATTTAGAATGGCTTTGGAGCAAGGAAATATAAGACCTGAAGAAGTTGGATACATCAATGCGCATGGAACTTCTACGCCTGCAAATGATAAAAATGAAACTCAAGCAATAAAAACAGCATTTGGAGAACATGCATACAAACTTGCTGTAAGTTCTACAAAAGGTGCGACTGGACATTTGCTAGGTGGAGCAGGAGGAATTGAAGCTGGATTCTTAGCGCTTGCGATTTCAGAAGGAATTATGCCGCCAACTATAAATTATGAAAATCCTGATCCATTATGTGACTTGGATTATGTGCCAAATAAACCTGTAAAAAGGGATATTGAAGTAGGAATGTCAAGTTCACTTGGATTTGGTGGGCATAATGCAGTGCTGGCATTTAGAAAATACAAATAAAAAGAATTAATGGATTTATTAAAAACTCAATATGTATTTAATTGTAATAAAGCAGATGTTATAAAGCAAGGGGTTTTAACCCCTTGTAGAAAAAAAAATAGGTTATTACTAAAATTATGTTTTATTAGATATAGGTTTTTTATTTCTTTGTTAAAAAAAATTATAGTTAAAGGAATAACAAAAAATAAATTAGGTGGAATTTAAGAATAAAATATTAAAATAAATAACTGTAAAAATTATAATGGTTTTTTTATTTATCGTTAGAAATTAATAAAAATATGGAGGTGAGATAAATGGAAAATAATGGAAATAGAAATGTAAATGAATTGATAAAAAAAATAGGGTATGAGTTTAAAAATGAAAAATATTTGCATGAAGCATTGACGCATAGATCGTATGCTAATGAAATCGAAAAAGATAGAAGATTCAATAATGAGAAGCTGGAATTTTTGGGAGATGCAATTTTAAACCTTATAACGACTGAATATATTTATGATCTTTATGAGAAGAAGACCGAAGGGGAGCTTGCAAAACTGAAAAGTCAAATTATAAGTGAACCTGTGTTTTCAACTATTGCAAGTGAGCTTGAACTAGGAGAATATTTGTATTTGAGTAACGGGGAAGTTATGTCTGGCGGAAGACATAGGAGATCTATTTTGGGAGATGCTTTTGAGGCATTGATTGGTGCGATTTTTAAAGATTCAGATTATTATACTGCAAAAAATATTGCATTGAAATTTTTACTTGGAAAAATAAATAAATTGGAAGAAATAGAAGGAACAGGTGACTATAAGACAGTTCTGCAGGAATTTGTACAAGGGAAATACAGAAAAATGCCCGAATATAATTTAATTAAAACTAGCGGTCCTGATCACGATAAAGTTTTTGAAATGTCTGTAAGCTGGAATAACACAGTTCATGGAATAGGAATTGGGAAGAGTAAAAAGGAAGCTGAAAAACATGCAGCAAAGGAAGCTCTTTCAAAATTAAAAAAATAGAAAAGTAAGAATAAAATGCAATAGTGAAAAAATAAAAAAATAAAAACGGGAGAACAAGATGGGGAAAATAGCATTGTATCCAGGGAGTTTTGATCCAATAACAAGAGGTCATATTGATATTATAAAGCGTTCTTCAAACTTATTTGACAAGTTAATAATAGGTATTTTTAAAAATTCTACAAAATCAAAAGCCTGGTTTTCTGATGAGGAAAAAGTTGAGATGATACAGGAAATATTAAAAAAAGAAGGTATAGAAGCTGAAATAAAGATTTTTAATGGATTATTAGTTGACTTTATGTATAAAGAAAATGTGAATATTTTGATAAGAGGCTTACGTGCATTGTCAGATTATGAATATGAGCTGCAGTTTACACTTACAAATAAGACGCTTGCTAAAAGTGAATTTGAAACAGTATTTTTGACTGCTTCAAGGGAATATTTGTATTTAAGTTCTAGCCTTGTAAAGGAAGTTGCTTTAAATAAAGGGGATCTGAGTTTTTTTGTAACTGAAAATGTAGAACGTAGATTAATTGATAAAGTTAAAAAATAAAAGGGGAATCTAGAAATGGCTGCAAAAAAGGGAAAATCTAAATATATATGTTCAGAATGCGGTTACAGTTCGTTAAAATGGCTGGGAAAATGTCCAAATTGTGATGCTTGGGGAACATTTGAAGAGGAAATTGATATAAAAAGAACCTTTAAGGATGTGGAATCACAAGATGTTTCAATTAGCAAAATAACAGAGATTGAAATAGAAAAGGAATTTCGGATGGTAACGCCTTTTGAGGAATTTGACAGAGTGCTGGGAGGCGGTCTGATAAAGGGAGAAGTTGTGCTTATTACAGGAAGTCCTGGAATTGGAAAATCAACTTTTCTGCTTCAGCTGTCGCAGGAATATGCGAAGATTGGAAATGTATTTTATGTTTCTGGGGAAGAATCGCCACGGCAAATAAAACAGCGTGCAGAACGTGTCAATGTAAAAAGTGAAAATTTGTATATTTTAAATGATACAAATATTGAAAAAATTGAAAGTGTAATTTTAAAGGATAAGCCAAAAGTTGTTGTAGTTGACTCAATTCAGACACTTTATTCTGAAAATGTGAATTCCATTCCCGGAAGCGTAACACAAATTCGGGAAACAACTTTAAAAATCATTGAAATTGCTAAAAAAAATGAAATCGCATTTTATATTGTCGGACATGTTACAAAAGATGGAAAATTGGCAGGGCCGAAATTGCTGGAACATATGGTTGACGCAGTTTTGCAAATTGAAGGTGAAGAAAATAGCTATTACAGGATTATCCGCTCGATAAAGAACCGTTATGGCTCTACAAATGAAATTTCAATTTTTGATATGAAGGAAAATGGAATTAGTGAAGTGAAAAATCCGTCTGAATTTTTCATAAGTGATAGAGATGAAAAAAATATTGGAAGTATTATTGTGCCAATTTTTGAAGGAAGTCGTGTATTTTTATTTGAAGTGCAGTCGTTATTGGGAACACCGAATTTTGGAATGCCGAGAAGAACGGTGGAGGGATATGATAAAACTCGTGTGGAAATATTAAGTGCTGTTTTGTCACGTTCTTTAGAAGTAGATGTAAATTCAAAGGATATTTATATAAATATTCCGGGAGGAATTGACTTAAATGACAGGAGTTCTGATTTAGCAGTAATTTTTTCACTTTTATCTTCAGTAAAAGGTGTGCCGATAAGTCAGAAAATAGCAGCTATTGGCGAATTGGGATTACGAGGAGAAGTGAGAAAAGTGTCCTTTATCAAAAATAGGGTAAATGAGCTGGAAAAAATGGGATTTGCAGGGGTATACCTTCCAAAAAGCCATCAGGCTGATTTTGAGAAAGAAAAAACAAAAATAAAACTGAATTATATAAGTAATATAAGTGAACTTGTCGAGAGGATAAGATAAGCCATCAGAAAAAAGGCGAAAGGATGAAATATGGTAAAAAAGGCAGTTAATAAGAAGAAAATATTGGAACATATATTTGCCAGAGTAGCACCTGGAACAGCACTAAGAGAAGCAATAGATAAAATTCAGGAGGCAAAGCTAGGAGCATTAATTGTTCTAGGAAATCCTAATAATCTAAAAGATGTAATGGGAGGCGGATTTGAGTTAAATACAGTATATTCACCGCAAAAAGTTTACGAGCTATCTAAAATGGACGGCGGAATTATTTTGTCAGAAGATATAAAGACAATTTATGGGGCAAATATTCAGCTGCAGCCTAATTATTCGATAGAAACAGATGAAAGTGGAACAAGACATCAGGCAGCACATAGAATTGCTCAGCAAAAGGGGAATTTGGTTGTAGCTGTTTCTGAAAGAAGAAATAAGATAACAATATATTATGGAAAATTTAGATATTTGTTAAATGAAATTGGAGATTTACTGACAAAATCTTCACAGGCGATAACCGCTCTTGAGAAATATTCCCTTACAATCGAAAAAAATCACGTAAATTTGTCTATTTTGGAATTCGATAATATGGTAACGCTTTATGATATTTTAGAATGCGTGAGAATGTATGGACTCCTTTTCAGAATGTCAGAGGAATTAATCGAATATATGGCAGAACTTGGAAGTGAAGGACGGCTTATAAAAATCCAGTATGAAGAAATAATGCTAAATAAAAATGAAAGTTTTGATGCTCTTATAAAAGATTATAAAGTGAGTAACGAAACAGCAGAGAAAATTGGATTAAGAGTGAAATCTTTGACAAAAGAGGAATTGCTGGATGATGAAAAAATCGTATGTCTGCTTGGATTTGATACAAATATCATAAATTTAGATGAAAAGATAGAACCACGTGGATACGGACTTTTGAGCAATATAACAAAAATAAGTAAAAAAGATAGGGAAATTCTTGTAAGGGAATTTTCAAATGTTCAGTCAATTTTGATGTCAACAGCTTCGGATATTGCTAAAATAAAAGGAGTTAGCAAATATAAGGCTGAACATATTAATAAATCATTAAAAAGAATAAAAAATAGAGCGGTAATTGATAGAGAATAAACTAAAAATAAATTTTAATAATAGGCTTATTTAAAATTGTATGTTAAAATTATTTAAAAAATTGATAAATTATGAATTATCAAACAAGTTTAATATAATAAACTTAGAAAATAGAAAGAAAGTAGGTAAAAATGAGAGATAAAAAAGTAACTGTCGGAGGACAGGCTGTTGTCGAAGGAGTTATGATGAGAGGGCCTAAAGCGATTGCAACAGCAGTTCGTAAGCAGGATGGGAGTATTGTTTATAAGAAGGTAGTGCTTACTGAAAAAAGTAACAGATGGTTGAAAGTGCCTTTTGTAAGGGGAGTTATAGCACTTTATGATGCCATGGTTGTTGGGACGAAGGAGCTTATTTTTGCATCAAATCAGGCTGGACATGAAGAGGAAAAATTGACGGATAAACAAGTTGGGTTTACTGTTATGACTTCAGTTTTATTGGGGATTGCTGTATTTATGTGGTTACCATCAGCTGTTGGAGGATTTTTCTTCAAACATAATATTTTGAAGGCTAATATTGTGGAAGCTGTTATAAAATTAACACTTTTTTTAGGATATATCTATGGGATTTCGTTTTTTAAGGATATTCAGAGGGTTTTTGAATATCACGGGGCAGAACATAAAAGCATTATGAACTATGAAATGGAGAAGGAATTGACGCCTAAAAATGCGAAAGTATGTACAAGATTTCACCCAAGATGTGGTACAAGTTTTCTTTTACTTGTAATGTTCATAAGTATTCTGGTATTTTCAACAGTAGATTTATTTTTTAAAGTTCCAACTGGACATTTTTCAATGTTAATTTACAAGTTAATAACAAGAATTTTGTTTGTACCTTTTGTTGCTGGACTTTCTTATGAAATTCAACGTTGGACAAGTTATCATCTGGATAATATCTTTGCCAAAATGGTTGCAATTCCAGGAATGTGGCTGCAAAAAATTACTACAAGAGAACCAGATGAAAGTCAGCTGGAAGTGGCGATTGTGGCTTTAAATGTGGCATTGGGAAATGAAGTTCCAAATGCTACGGAGGTTTTTGAATAGACTATGGATAATAATTTTAGAAATGGCACTCTTTAGAGTGCTTTTTACTTTTTAAAATAGTTGGAATTTAAGTATATGCCTAATCAGGAAATAATTATTCAAATATATTTTCTTGTCTGTTAATAGATATTATGGTATACTTTTTTTATAAAATGACTAATAATGAAAGAAGTTAGAGAATTATAAAAAGAGGGAAGGAGAAGGATTTTTTATGGAAAAAAGAAAAAAAGTTGTATTAGGAATGTCGGGCGGAGTGGATTCCTCTGTTGCGGCAATTCTGTTAAAAGAACAAGGATATGATGTAATTGGTGTTTTTATGAAAAACTGGGAAGAAAAGGATGAAAATGGGGTTTGTATGGCAGAAGAGGATTATAAGGATGTAATTGCTGTGGCAGAACAGTTGGGAATACCTTATTATTCGGTAAATTTTGTAAAGGAGTATTGGGACAAGGTTTTTACATATTTTTTGGATGAGTATAAAAAAGGAAGAACGCCCAATCCTGATGTGATGTGTAATAAGGAAATCAAATTTCGTGCATTTCTGGACTATGCGATGAAACTTGGGGCTGATTATGTGGCAACAGGACATTATGCGAGAATTGTTCACGAAGAAAAAGATGGAAAGATTAAATCGACTATGTTAAGAGGAATTGATGATAACAAGGATCAGACGTATTTTCTTTGTCAATTAAATCAAGAGCAATTGGAAAAAGTTCTATTTCCACTGGGAGAATACACAAAGCCGAAAATCCGTGAAATAGCTGAAAAATATAATTTGGCAACAGCAAAGAAAAAAGACAGTACAGGGATCTGCTTTATTGGGGAACGTGATTTCAATAAATTTTTATCGCAATACTTACCTGCAAAGGATGGAAACATTGTAAATACGCAAGGAAAAGTGCTAGGACATCATAATGGACTTATGTATTACACAATCGGACAGAGAAAAGGAATTGGGATTGGAAATACCAAGGAAGGGACTGGAGAGCCTTGGTTTGTTGTGGACAAGGATTTGGAAAAAAATGAGTTGATTGTAACGCAAGGCGATAATTCAGTGCTTTACTCAAAAGGTTTAATTGCAACGGATTTTAACTTTATAAATGAAATGCAGTTTCCATTGGAGTGTACTGTAAAATTTAGATATAGACAAAAAGATACAAAAGCTATAATTAATACATTAAATGAAAATGAATATGAAGTGATTTTTGATGAGCCGCAAAAGGCAGTAACATTGGGACAAATTGTGGTTGCTTATGATGGTGAGGTTTGTCTTGGTGGGGGAATTATTGATAAGATTATAAAATAAATATCCTAAAACAAGAGGTCTTGATCCCTTGTAGAAAAAAACTTAGTTTATCGAACATATCTAATATAAAAGACAAAGGAGATGATAGAATTTGAAAAAATTAAAATTTTTTATAGGAGTATTTTCTATTTTAAGTATAATCTCAACAGGAAATAAACTTTATGCTTATAATGAAATAAAAGGTATATTTAAATCAGGAAATCGAGAAAATAAAAATATACCAGATAATAGCCAATCAAGAAGCGAAAATGTTCAAACACCACAAGTAGAAATTGTTACTGATCCTATGTGGGAATATTATACTGAATATCACGAAAGAATTGATGCAGAATTACAAGATGTTTATGATAATCCTTCTCATGAAACTGCAGTAAAACATATGGTTTGGGTTGAGGTTCCTATATGGAAATTAAAAAATGGACAAAAGGTTTCAAGTAAGGCAAAAGTACAAGTATTAAATTTATTAGCAGAAGATGTGAAAAGTATATTTACTGAAATATACAATGGACCAGAAAAATTTCCTATTAAATCATTAGGAGGCTATAATTGGCGATCTAATGGGCTAACTAGCCTTCATAGTACTGGCCGTGCAATAGATATAAATCCTGATGAAAATCCTCAGGTAAGTGCTGATGGAGAAGTTTTAGTAGGTAAAAAATGGGAACCAGGAATAAATCCTTATTCTATTACTCCAGACGGAGATGTTGTAAAAGCATTTTCTAAAAAAGGATGGACTTGGGGAGCTGGATTTTCAAGAGCTGATTATATGCATTTTGACTTTTAATATTTGGAGGTGTCAAAGTGGTAAGTATGGAATAACAACAGTATTTTAATCACAAAGGTCAGGACAATCAAAAGAAAGAAACTTCAAAATTTAAATGACTGATATCAAAAAATTTTTTATAAAAAGTAAATTTATTTATTTTATCTAATGAATAAAGGGTTTCATAAAGAGAAAATTTTAACATATAATAGCCCTAACAAGAGGTCAAGATTTCTTATCAGAGAGTCGAGAAAAATAATAGAGCTAAAAATTTAAAAAATACTATATTTATTGGAATTTTTTACTTTTACAAATGACTAATTTAATATTTAATAAGGGAGGAAAATGAAAGAATTAATATTTTGTTTGAATGCGACTATGCCAGTATTTTTACTTATGATACTTGGATATATTTTTAGAAAAGTTGGAGTTATAGACTTGGAATTTGCAGATAAAATGAATAGGTTTGTATTTCTTGCTCTTTTGCCTGTACTTTTATTTAAGGAATTATCAGTATCCGATTTCTCGGCAATTTGGGATTTGAAATATTTGCTATTTTGCTTTTTTACTACGTGTCTTTCAATTGTTATAATGTGTGTGACATCAATTTTTTTGAAAGATAGGTCGATTCGTGGAGAATTTATTCAGGCTGGCTTTAGAAGTAGTGCGGCTTTGCTTGCTTATGCCTTTGTGCAGAATGTGTATGGAGAGGCTAAAATTGTGGCACTTATGGTAATTGGGGTAGTTCCTTTATATAATGTGGCTTCGGTTGTGATTTTAATGCTGCTTCGTCCGAAACAGGGGAAATTAAATAGAGTTGTCTTGAAAAATACGCTAAAAGGAGTTATTAAAAATCCTTTAATATTAGGAATTTTAGCTGGAATGGTTTGGGCAATGTTAAAAATTCCGCAACCTGTTATTATGAAAAAATCTATTTCGACATTTTCAGCAGCAGCAACTCCACTTGGGTTACTTGCACTTGGAGCGAGCTTTGATATAAAGGAAGTTTTTTCTAAAATAAAAATCGTGCTAGCTTCATCTTCGTTTAAGTTAATAATACTTACTGCAATATTTTTACCAATAGCAGTAAAGTCAGGATTTAAAGATGAAAAATTAGTTGCGGTGCTTGGAATGCTGGGAAGTCCGACAACTCCAACTTCATTTACGATGGCAAGGGGAATGGGGCATAATGGCTCAGTAACTTCTGGAACAGTTATGGTTACAACAATTATGAGTATATTTACATTGACAGGCTGGCTTTATATCTTAAAAATTGCAGGATTAGTATAAATAAAAGAATTTGGAGGTAAAAAATAATGAAATTAAAAAAATATATCTTAATTGGAGTAATAGCTTTAGTAGCTGTTGTAGCTTGTGATAATAAAAAAAATAGTAAAGATAAGGAAAAGGTAAAAGCGGCAAATGTAAAAAAAGATATTTCAAATGAGGAAATAAAAAAATATAGTGAATATTTAAAAATAAGCGAAGAGCCAAATTCGGAAGAATGGAATGATTTTTTTACAGAAATAAAAAAAGATGAGTTTTCTGATGCAAATGGAAATATAAAGAATATCTCAGGCGAAATAATATCTATTGTGAATCTTGATGGCTCAATTAATTTAATAGGTGAATATATTAAAGAAATAACGGATGTAATGCAAAAAAGTCCAAAAATGGAAGCTATTGATAAAAATGCTGAAAATTTAATTAATTCTTTAATTCAGGAACAAAAGGTATTGACAGAAATTAATGATTATTTTGAAAGCGGAAATTATAAAACTGATAAACTGGGAAAAGTTGATGAATTAAATGAAAAGTACAAAGTTGTCTTGCGAAATCGGCTTGAAAACAGTAAAATTCTTTCTAGTTCTTTGCATGAATTTGCGGAAGAAATTAATAAAAAAATGGAAATAAAATTACAAAAGGACGGGAAAACAGCAAAATTAAATATCTTAAAATTTCTAAATTCAGCAAATATATTTGAGGAAACTGCTTTTGGTAAAAATAACTTGAATTTTGATGAAGATGAAGTAAAAGCCTTGGAAGGTGCTAATACTAAATTGCAAGAAGCATATAAGGCCGTAGCTGGAATGACAGTTGAAAATGCAAAAAAAGAAAATATAAGCGAGTCAGATTTTAAGAAAATAAAGGAAAGCTCAAAGGCATTGTCTGAAAATACGCAAAAAATGCTGACAGGTGTAAAAAATCAAAATATTCAGGATGTAGTGGTAAGTGCAAGTAATATTTTAAGTGCTAAAACTGATTTGGAGAATGTTTTTAATGTTTTACTGATACAAAAGTAATAAATTAACTTTAGTAATTAAATAAAAAATCAAATTTAATCATTAATAAAATATATTAAATTATATAAAACTTATATATTAGAATTATTGACAAAAAGCTAAAAAAAATGGTATATTATAAATGAGTGAAATTAAATGGATATTAAACCATTTTTATGAAGAAAGCATCAAATTTTTAGTTATAAATAAAGGCAGGAGGAAAGTAGAAATGAAAAAAATGTTGTTGTTGATGGTTTTGGCATTGAGTATTTTTATGTGCAGTGTCCAGAAGGAAGAAAAAAAAGAAGAAAACAATGCTAACGGAATTCCTAAGAAAATTATAGTTGGACTAGATGATTCCTTTGTTCCAATGGGGTTTAAAAATGAAAAAGGGGAGATTGTAGGATTTGACATTGATTTGGCTAGAGCGGTAGCTCAAAAGTTAGGAAGTGAAGTTGAATTTAAGCCAATAAACTGGGATTCTAAGATACTTGACTTAAATGGTGGAAATATTGACTTAATTTGGAATGGACTTACTATAACAGATGAGAGAAAAAAAGAAACTGAAATGACGAAGCCATATTTGACAAGTCATCAGCTTATAATAACAAAAACAGGTTCAAGTATTAAGGCAAAAGCTGATTTAAAAGGGAAAATTGTTGGAAGTCAAAGTGAAAGCAGTGGAGAAGAAGCGGTTAAAAAAACAGGTGAAGACAAGACATTTAAGGAATTTAAAACTTATGCACAATATGATCAGGCATTTATGGATCTTGATGCTGGAAGAATTGATGCAATTATAGCTGATGAAGTATTGGCAAAATATACTAAAAAGACAAAAGAAACTCAAGTCAAAAAAGAACTTTACAATATTTTAAGCGATAATTATGGAGAAGAAGAATATGGAATTGCCGCTAAAAAAGGTAACACTAAGTTAATAGAAGCAATAAACAAGGCCATTGAAGAACTAAAAGCAGACGGGACCTACCAAAAAATTTATTCTAAGTGGTTTAAAGATTAAATGAGCCAAATATTACCTATTTTTATAGAACTGGTAAAAACATTACCTAACATTATAATGCTGTATATACTTACAATTCTATTTTCCATCCCGTTAGGAATTTTAGGAGCGTTGGCATATACAGGAAAAAATAAAATAGTAAAATTCTTTATTTCGATTTATACTTGGATTTTTCGTGGGACACCTTTAATGCTGCAATTAATGGTAGTTTATTACGGAATTCCGCTTATGAAAATTGGTGGATATAAAATCGTGCTTGAGCCATATACTGCGGCAACTATTACATTTATTATAAATTATGCGGCATATCTTGTGGAAATTATGAGAAGTGGGATAGAAAGTATTGACAAGGGACAGCATGAAGCTGCAAAAGTACTTGGTTATAGCTATTGGCAGAAAATAATATATGTTATTTTACCACAGGCGATACGAAGAGTATTGCCAACATTGGGAAATGAAGCAATTACGCTTATAAAGGATACTTCGCTTATATATGTTTTAGCTGTAACTGAAGTTATGAAGCGAACAAAGGAACTGGCTAACATTTATTATAATATTACGCCGTATATCTGTGCGATTATTATTTATCTTGTACTAAGTTTTGCGATTGATAGATTGTTTAAAAATATTGAAAAAAGAAATAAAGTTAGAATTTAAAGAATTAAAAACATTAAATTTAAACAAAAAAATTTAAATAAAATAAATTGGGAGATAAATCGTGAAAAGTGAAAAAAAAATAGTAGAGGTAAAGAATTTAAAAAAGCAGTATGGCGAGAATGTAATTTTAAAAAATATAAATTTGCATATTAATAAAGGAGAAGTTCTTTCATTGATAGGGCCTTCAGGAAGTGGAAAATCAACAATTTTGCGATGTATAGTAGATCTTGAGTCGATAACATCTGGAGAAATTTTGATTGAAGGAAACAATTTAACAGATAAAAATGTAGATAGAAAAATAAAAAAGGAAATGCTCTTAAAAACAGGAATGGTTTTTCAAACATTTAATTTATTTCCACACATGTCAGTTAGAAATAATATAGTTAGAACTTTAAAATTAGTAAAGAATATGAATACAGAAAAGGCTGAAAGTCTTGCAAAGGAAATGTTGAGTCTGGTAGGGCTTTCTGATAAAATTAATAATTATCCAAATGAACTTTCAGGAGGGCAAAAGCAAAGAGTTGCAATAGCAAGAGCATTGGCACTGCAGCCAGATATCATGCTTTTTGATGAGCCTACATCGGCACTTGATCCGGAACTTGTAAAGGAAGTACTGGATATAATAAGAAAATTAAAAAGTCAGAAAATAACGATGTTGATTGTGAGCCACGAAATGAAATTTGTACGTGAAATTTCAGATAGAGTGATTATTATGGAAGAGGGTGAGATACTGGAAACAGGAACCTCAAAGCAAATATTTGAAAACCCATCTTCTCAAAGAGTAAGAGAATTTTTGAATGCAAATAAATAAAATTTAACGTTAATTTTAGGGTATTATGAAATTAAATTATAATGCCCTTTTATTATATAGATATTATTTTTAAATTAAATAAGGCATTAATATAAAAAAATTTCTAAATATGACTTGTATATACAATAAAATAATGTTATAATATAAAAAAATTTGAATAACTAAGTTTATCATAATATTTATTTTTTATTACAGAGATTGTATAATATAGTAAAACTCATTTAAAACCAAACTTAAAAGCTATGACTATTTTACTTAATCCTAGGTTTCTATGATTTTTAATAGTTCAATTTTGAATGGGTTTGAGTATATATTGCGACAAATTTAGAAATTATAACAAAGGAATCGAAAATTAATTAAAAAGAAGTTGACTTTTAAGGTAATAAATAATATAATCTTTTTAACTAGAGAAATAAAGAGAAAAATAAAAGAGGTGAAATATGGAGGGTTTTATTAAGATAAAAAATTTGATTAAGAAATATCAGCTTAACAACGGTAAGGGATTAGTAGCTGTAAATAATGTAAACCTTGATATTGAACAAGGTGATATTTATGGAATTATGGGACTTAGTGGAGCTGGGAAGTCGACACTCATTAGACTTCTTAACAGATTAGAAGAGCCTACTTCTGGAGAAATTTTGGTAAAACAGGAAATTGTTGATAAAAAGAATAATACAATTACTGGATATGAGAATAAAAATATTTTGAAATTTAATATGAAAATGCTACGTGAATATCGAAAAAAAACAGGGATGATTTTTCAGCATTTTAATTTATTAAATTCAAGAAATGTAGCTGAAAATGTGGCTTTTCCATTGGAGATTTCAAAATGGAAGAAAAAGGATATAGAAAAAAGAGTAGATGAACTGCTGGAAATTGTTGGACTTTCAGATAAGAAACAGAATTATCCTGAACAGCTTTCTGGAGGGCAAAAGCAAAGAGTCGCGATTGCAAGGGCATTGGCGAATAATCCAAAAATATTGCTGTCGGATGAGGCAACATCGGCACTTGATCCAAGAACTACTAATTCTATTTTGGAACTATTGAAGGATATAAATAAAAAATTTGGGATAACGATAATTTTAATTACTCACCAGATGGAAGTTATAAAAAAAATATGCAATAAAACGGCAATTATGTCGGATGGTCAAATTATTGAAAAAGGTGAAACAAAAGAAATTTTCCTGAATCCTAAAACAGATTTAGCAAAAGAATTTGTAGGAAATATTTCCCATGAAGAATTTCGCACAGAGGAAGAAAAGAAACAACGTGAGGAAAATAACGGGAAATTGCGGTTAAGATTAAAATATAATGAAGATCAGGTAAATGAGTCGTATATCACAAAAATTATCCGTAAATATGATGTTGAAGTAAATATTTTGAGCGGATTTATTGATAAAGTAGGTGATATCATTGTAGGAAATTTGTTAATAGAAATTTCTGCAAGTGAAGAGAAAGCCAAGGACATTATTGAATGGCTAAAAGAAAATAAAATTGATTCGGAGGTGTTATAATGGGATTTGATTGGATTAAGTTTTTTCAGTTTCAAAATATGGTTGTTCCATTATGGGAAACAGTTTACATGGTATTTATTTCAACAATTGCAGCATTAATTATCGGACTTCCGATTGGGATTTTACTTGTCACTTCTGATGAAAAAGGTGTAAAACCAAATAAAACAATTCACAAGTTATTGGATATGATAATTGTAAACATTACAAGATCAATTCCTTTTATAATTTTGATGGTACTATTAATTCCGCTCTCAAGATTACTTGTGCATAAATCATATGGAAGTATAGCATTTATTATTCCACTTTCATTGGGATCTGCACCTTTTGTTGCAAGAATTATTGAAGGAGCATTAAAAGAAGTGGATGAAGGGCTTATAGAGGCTTCAAAATCAATGGGAGCAACTACTCCTGAAATTATTTTTAAAGTTATGATTCCTGAGGCTATGCCTGCACTCGTTCATGGGATGACTTTGACATTAATCAGTTTAATTGGATATTCTGCAATGGCTGGAACAATCGGTGGTGGTGGACTTGGAAATGCCGCTGTAATTGATGGTTATCAAAGATCTAAACCTGAAGTAATGTGGCAAGCAACAATTGTTATAATTTTACTTGTACAAATTATACAATTTATTGGAAATAGTATAGTAAAAATATTAACAAATAAAAGAAAAAGAGTATAGTTTAATTAAATATGATTAAATTTTTTGAAATTGAATTAAATAAAAATGAAAATTGAATAAATAAATTTCTTTTAAATATAATTATTAAGATAAATACAGCAAAGGAGATGATTTTATGAAAAAAATTTTATTAGTTTTAGTTATGGCATTATTTTTTGTAGCTTGTGGAAATTCTGATAAATCTGCAAAAGATGCTGAAAATAAAAAAGTTCAAAAATTAAAGGTAGCAGCTACACCTGTTCCAGCGGGAGAAATTTTGAATGTTGTAAAAGATGATTTAAAAAAACAGGGAATTGAATTGGAGGTAGTCGAATTTAATGATTATGTTCAGCCAAACAAAGTGTTGCAATCAAAGGAAGTTGATGCGAACCTCTTTCAACATATTCCATATATGGAAAATTTTAGTAAGAAAAATGGATTTGAAATGGTAGCAGTTGGAAAGGTTTATTTACCAACACTTGCACTTTATTCTAAAAAGATTAAAAGTATTAATGACTTGAAAAATGGAGATACTATTTTATTGCCAAACGATCCGACAAACTTAGCACGTGCACTAATTTTACTTGATAAAGGTGGGATTATAAAATTAAATGATAATAAAAATACGGAAGCAACATTGAAGGATATTATAAGCAATCCAAAAAATATAAAGTTTGAAGAACTTTCAGCTGAACAGTTGCCACCAAGATTGCCTGAAGTGGCAGCGTCGATTGTAAATAGCAGTTTTGCATTGAATGCTGGATTGTCTTATAAAGATGATGGACTTTTGAAAGAAGATAAGGACTCTCCATATGCAAATGTCCTTGCAACATTGAAAGGCAATGAAAATGACCCTAAAATTCAAAAATTATTAAAGGCATTACAAAGTGAAAAAGTCAAAAAATATATTGAAGAAAAATATAAAGATGTAATTATTCCAGTATTTTAGTAAAAACAGTTGTAAAATAAATTATAAATAAAAATTTTTGGAGGTATTTATGAGAAAAATATTATCATTATTATTAGCAATAGCGTTATTTTTAGTAGCTTGCGGAAATAAAAATGAAAATAAGGAATCAACTAGCAGTCAAAGTGGAGCTGCAAAAACTGAAAAATTAATCGTAGGAGCAACACCTATCCCGCATGCTGAATTATTAAATTTGGTAAAGGATGATTTGAAAAAAGAAGGTATCGAACTGGAAGTAGTTGAATTTAATGATTACGTCCAGCCAAATAAGGCACTTGCAGATAAAAGTATAGATGCTAACTTTTTCCAACATGTTCCGTATATGGAAGATTTTGGTAAGAAAAATCATATTGATATGGTAGCAGTTGGAAATATTCACTTAGAACCAATGGCATTGTATTCTAAAAAAATAAAGAATGTTAATGATCTGAAAAATGGAGATACTTTAATTATTCCAAATGATCCAACAAATGGAGGACGTGCATTAATTTTACTTGATAAAGCTGGAATTATAAAATTAAAAGATAACACAAAATTAGATTCTACACCAGCAGATATTATTAAAAATCCAAAAAATATTAAAATTGAAACATTATCAAATGAACAAATTGCACCAAGATTAAGTGAAGTTGCGGGAGCAATTATAAATTCAAACTTTGCGATTGATGCAAAAGTTACAAAAAATGAGATTATCTTGATAGAAGGTAAAGATTCTCCTTATGTAAATGTTGTTACTGTTTTAAAAGAAAATCAAAATGATGAAAGAGTAAAAAAACTTGTAAAAGCATTACAAAGTGAAAAAGTAAAAAAATATATTGAAGAAAAATATGATGGTAGAGTAATTCCAGCATTTTAATTTTAGGATAATCAAAACAAAAATGGCTTTAAATTTAATTTTAAGGCTATTTTTTTAATATTTATTATTAGAAAAATAAATTTAATATAAAATAAAAAAATTTATGTTTTTGTATAAATTTGTTGAAATAAATTTAAGAAAAATGTATAATATATCCAAACTTCTTTAAAATTTATAAAAATTTAAGTGAGAAAACTAAGTAGAATTAGGGTTTGAACGTGAGAATATTATTTTTATTTTTTAAAGAAGGATTAGTGTAAAATGATATTTAATAATGAAAAATAAAAAGGAAAGGATAAGTTTCTTTGTAAATAAAGAAATGGGTAGAAAATGAAAAAACTAATTGCAATTTCACTATTTTTAGTTAGTGTTAATTTGATTTATGCAGAAAATGAGAATACTGATAATAATAAATTTTCATTGGAAAGATCATATCAAAATGCTGGAAATACAGCAGCACTGGCTGCTCAAAAAAAATCAGGATTTTGGGATTTCTATGAAAAGCAGCAGGCAAAACTTTTGAAGGAAAAAGATAAGGAGCTATTTAACGATTTAAGTACTAAATCTAAGGCTCAAGATGATTTTTACAAATATGTAAATGAAAATTGGGATGAGAAAACGCAAATTCCAAGTACAAAGCCAGCTTGGGGATCATTTTATGAACTTAATGAGAAAAATCAGGATTTTTTACGTAATTTGATAAATGAATTAAAGAATAAAAAGGATTCATTAACTGCGGATGAAAAAAAGGTAATAACACTTTATGACAGTTATTCTGATATGAAAAAAAGAAATGAAGAAGGATTGTCGCCTATTCAAAAAGACTTGGAAAAAATAAACGGGATCCAAAATATTGAGGATTTGAAGAAATATAATGTAGAAGTTACAAAATATGGAAGTTCTGAATTTTATGGATGGGGAGTAGGAACTGATCTTAATAATTCCAAAAATAATGCGATATATTTAGGAAGTGCAGGAATTGGATTGTCAAGAGATTATTATCAAAAAGATACCAAGGAAAATAAGGCAATATTAGAGGAATATACGAAATATGTCAGTGATATGTTAAAATATTTGGGAGAAGACAATACACTTGAAAGAGCTAAAAAGATAGTTGCTTTTGAAAAAGGGATTGCAAATACATTAATGACAAATGAAGAACGTCACGATGTAAAAAAATACAATAATCCAGTAAAAGTAAGTGATTTAGGCACATTATCTAAAAATGTAGACTTGGCTCAATATTTGAAACAGTTGAATGTAAAAACAGATAAAGTAATAATAACAGAGTTGAACTATTATAAAAATTTGGATAATTTTGTAAATGATGAGAATATCGACATAATTAAAGATTACATGAGATATAACTTAATTAGTTCTGCGGCAGGAGTTTTGAATGATGAGCTTGGTGCAAGAAGTTTTGAATTTTTTGGAAAATATTTGAACGGACAGAAGGAAAGAGAGACTCTTGAGAAAAGAGCATTGAATTTTACAGATGGCAGTCTTGGAGAAATAATTGGTAAAATTTATGTTCAAAGAAATTTTTCGCCAGAAGCCAAGAAAAATGCAAAAGAAATGGTTGATTATATTAAGAAAGCAATGAAGAACAGAATTGAAAAATTAGATTGGATGAGTGCTGCAACTAAGAAAAAGGCTCTTGAAAAGTTGGCAAAAGTAAATGTTAAAATAGGATACCCTGATAAATGGAAAGACTACAGCAAAATGACAATATCAAGTAATGATTCGTTGTATGATCAATTAAAAGGAATCAGCGAATGGGATTATAATGAAGAGCTTAAAAAGGTAGGAAAACCAGTAGATAAGACAGAGTGGTATATGTCACCTCATACAATAAATGCCTATTATTCTCCAACTAGTAATGAAATTGTATTTCCAGCAGGAATTTTGCAATACCCATTTTATGATTATAATAAATTAGAAGTAGCAAGTAATTTTGGGGCAATAGGATCAATTATTGGACATGAGCTTACTCATGCATTTGATGTATCTGGTGCTGAATATGATGGCGATGGAAATGTGAAAAATTGGTGGACTGCTGAAGATAAAGCGAAATTTGATATGGCTACAAAAAAATTGGAAAATCAATTTTCAAAATATACAGTTGGAGATGGAGTTTATGTTAATGGGAAATACACATTAACAGAAAATATTGCAGACCTTGGAGGATTAAATGTCGCTTATGATGCATTGCAATTATATTTGAAGGATCATCCAAATTCTTCAAAAGCCTACCCAGATACAATAAATAAATTATTCTTTTTAAGTTTCGCAAGAATGTGGCGACAAAAATCAACACCAGAATATTTAAAAAACTTAGCAAAAACAGATTCACATTCACCAAATATATTCCGTGTAAATGGAACTTTGGAAAATATAGATGCATTCCATAAAGTATTTGAGACAAAACCAGGGGATAAAATGTATAAGACTCCTGAAGATAGAATAAAAATTTGGTAAAATAATTGAATAATAAAAAGAAAATTTAAAATATAGTAATAAATACTAGGTTTTGAATACCTGAGTTTCATTTTTTTAGAATAGCCTTTTTTAGGGCTATTTTTTTTGAAAAAAATTTAACTTTTTTTGTTCTGTTGCAATATGTGTATAGTTTGAAATATAGTCAATATATTGGGTAAATAATATCTATCAGAAATCTTGTTGACAAATATTGTAAAATATTTTATAATAAGTATACATATAATAATGAGGAGGAAATATAATGGAATTTAGTTTTAGTTTAAAAATCAAAGCAAAAAAAGAAGATGCGTGGGAATACTATGCAAATATTGAAAAATGGTATGATTGGGAAAAAGATTTAAAAAATATCACATTAAAAGGTGGGTTTGAGACAGGTTCATACGGAATTATGGAACTTGAAGGAATGCCTCCTATGGAATATCATCTTACACTTGTAAGACCTTTTGAAGAATTTTGGGATAAAACAGGAACTCCATTTGGAGATATTCTTTTTGGTCATCAAATAATTAATAACAATGATGGAAGCGTAAATATAAAACATACTGTAATTTTAGATAGTGAAGATGAGCAACATTTAGAATTTTTAAGTCAAGTTTTTTCAGATGTTCCTCAATCTATATTTATTCTAAAAAATTGCTTGGAAAGATAGGAGGGTTGCTGTTTGTTTACATCAAAATATAAAAATAATTCAGAAAAATCAACAGGATTGTTGTTCATGAGAGTATACAATAAATGGCATTCAATGATAAAAAAAGAGTTAAAGAAAATGAATTTAACACACCCTCAATTTGTTGTTTTAGCTTCTCTTGCTTATTTATCACAAAATAGTAATGAAGTCACACAAATTATGATTTCAAAACTTTCTGGGATAGATGTTATGACGATATCTCAGATATTAGGTTTACTGGAAAAACATAATTTTGTAAAGAGAAAAGAACATTCAAAAGATACAAGAGCAAAAGCTGTTACTTTAAATAAAAAAGGAGAAGAAATATTACAAAAAGCTGTCCCGTTAGTCGAGCAAATTGATGAATTTTTTTTTGGAAAGCTGGATAGCGATGAAGAACAATTTAAACATTTTCTTGTTAGATTAAATGAAGAATAAAAAATATTATTTATAATTAATGGATATGTCAAAATTATTATCTCCATTATTATATTTGAAACTCCAAAAATAAAACATAGATATAAAATAAAAATTTATTAAAGAGGACTAGTTATGTCAAAATGTCATAGTCCTCCTTTTTTATTTCAAAAACTAAAATTAGAGAATAGAAAAGGAGGATTACATAATGGATAAAAAAGAATATTTTACTTTATGTCAAAGGAAAAGTAGTTAAGACAGCGAGGGAATATACAGAATTTGCTGGAGAATGAAAGAATGCAAAAAGTATTTGAAAAAAGATTAAAGGTAATAAATGGAGGGCGTCCCAAAATTTAGACTATTTTTAAGTATTTTCTTTAGATTTTTTTCATATTGATTGTCAAAAGTTTTGGGTATTACTTTATAATTAGTTATTGAAGTTAATGTCAAGCAATAAATTATTGCTTAATTCACAAAATAATAAAAGGAAAAATATTTAGTTTTATGATATAATATTTACGGATAATAAAAAAAGATTTTATAAATAAAAAATGAACTAAAATTTTAGGAAATGGAGGAAAAAATGAAAAGAAAAACTATTAAAAATATAGTTGAAATTTCGGGAATTGGACTTCATAAGGGTGAAGAGATAAAAATGATACTAAAACCCGTGAGTCAAGAAAATGGAATTGTTTTTAAAAGAATAGATGTCAATAATAAAAACAATATTATAAAAGTTGCTTATGAAAATTTGTTTGATTTGGAAAGAGGGACTAATATTCAAAATGAAGATGGAGTGAAACTTCATACGATTGAGCATTTTATGTCGGCACTTTCAGTTTGCGGGATTACCGATATTTTTGTAGAAATTGAAGGGAATGAGATGCCGATTTTGGATGGAAGTTCAATTCAATTTGTAGAAAAAATTGAAAATGCGGGAATTTTAGAATTGGATGAGGAAATAGAACCTGTTGTGATTAAAGAGCCTGTTATTTTTTCAGATGAGAAGGCTGGGAAATATGTGATGGCATTACCTTATGACGGATTTAAAATATCTTATACTATTGATTTTAACCATAGTTTTTTAAAATCGCAGTATTATGAGCTGGAAGTAAATTTGAAAAATTATGTGGAAAACATTGCTAAATGTAGAACTTTTGCGTTTGATTATGAAATAGATTTTCTTAAAAAGAATAATTTAGCATTGGGAGGAAGTTTGGAAAATGCTGTGGTAGTGGGAGCAGATGGACCGTTGAATTCAGAAGGGCTAAGATACCCAGATGAATTTGTTAGACATAAGATCCTTGATATAATTGGAGATTTATATGTTTTGGGAATTCCAATAAAAGCTCATGTTATTGCAATAAAAGCTGGGCATTTTGTAAATTCACAATTAACTGGAATGATTGCAAAAAAATATTTGTGAAAAATATAAAAAACACTTGTAATTTGTAAAAAAATCAAATATAATATAGGTATAAAATTTCAGTTTTCATTTAAAAAATTGAATTTAAACTAGATTTAATTTTGAGTAAAGAATTAAAATAAATAAAATATAAATTTAGGAGGAATAAAAAATATGGCAGCAAATGAAACAGTTATGAACATAGAGGATATTATGAAAATATTGCCACATAGATATCCATTTTTGTTGGTAGATAGAGTAATAGAAAAAAATGGGACAGATAGTTTGGTTGCAATTAAAAATTTAACAATGAATGAAGAATTTTTTCAAGGGCACTTCCCTGGAAAACCTGTTATGCCAGGAGTTTTACAAATGGAAGCACTTGCGCAGGCAGTTGGATTACTTATGCTAGAACCTGGTAAAATACCTTTATTTATGTCAATTGATAAATGTAAATTCAGAAAACCTGTTGTGCCTGGAGATCAATTAAGACTTGAAGTGGAAAAATTAAGCGTGAGAAGAAATATTATTGTAGCTAAAGGGAAATGTTTAGTTGATGGAACTGTTGTAAGTGAAGGTGAATTGAAATTTGCTGTAACAGATATGTAAAGACAAATAAAAAACGAGAGGTATTAATTTATGAGTTTAAATAATATACATCCAACGGCAATTGTTGATCCGAATGCTAAACTTGGAGAAAATGTAAAAATAGGGGCTTACTCAATTATAGGTTCAGAAGTTACGATTGGTAATGGAACTGTTGTAGAATCACATGTTGTAATTGAGGGTGAAACAATTATTGGTGAAAATAATTATATTTTTTCTTTTGCATCAATTGGGAAGGATCCACAAGATTTGAAGTTTGCAGGGGAAAAAACTAGGGTTGTTATTGGGAATAATAATAAAATTCGTGAATTTGTTACAATTCATCGGGGAACTACGGATAAATATGAAACAAGAGTTGGAAATAATACACTTGTAATGGCTTATGTTCATATTGCTCATGATTGTATAATTGGAGATAATTGTGTGTTGGCAAATGCGGCTACTTTTGCGGGACATGTAGAAGTGGAAGATTATGCGGTGGTTGGCGGACTTACTGCTGTGCATCAATTTACAAGAGTTGGACGGCATGCAATGATAGGTGGATGTTCGGCTGTAAATCAGGATGTTGTTCCTTATATGCTGTCTGAAGGTAATAAGGCAAGAGCTGTATATATAAATATTGTAGGGCTTCAACGTAGAGGCTTTTCAACTGAGCAAATAAAAAGATTAAGAGAACTGTATAAAATCATATTTAAGAAAAAATTGAAACTGGAAGAAGCTCTTCAGACAGTTGAACGTGAATACGGACAATATGAGGAAGCTCAAAATCTTATTAATTTTATACGAAAAAGTAAAAGAGGTATTACAAGATAAAATATAGGACTTTGAGATAGTGCACTTGAGCTCTTAAAAAATAGAATCTAAATAAATTGGAAAAATTTGGATTTGAGTAAATATTCATAACTTTGGAGTTCAGTTTTAAAGTTATTTTATTATACAATTACAAAATTAAATGTCAAAAATTTGTATAAAAAATTTAAAATATAAAATTTCTCAAAATAATCTATGTTTTATTTTGAGTTAATTTTTTAATATAAATATTTTTTTAAAGAAAAAATAAAAAGGGAAAAATAAAAAATGATAATGGGAAAAGTAGGTCTAATTGCCGGAAATGGAAAGTTACCGGAATTATTTTTGAATCAGTGTATTTTAAAGGGCATTGAGCCATTTTCGGTTTATCTGTTTGAAAGTGTAGAGGATAGTGTAAAGGAGCATAAGAATTCTGTAAAGTATAGCGTAGCTCAAGTTGGGAAAATAATTTCATATTTTAAGAAAAATGGGATAACTCAATTAATAATGCTTGGAAAAGTTGAAAAAAATCTAATTTTTTCAAATTTAAAATTTGATTTGACAGCGACAAAAATATTATTATCTACAAAAAATAAAAAAGATAAAAATATTTTAAAGGCGATAATTAATTATATTGAATCTGAAAATATCAAAGTTTTGCCTCAAAATTACTTGTTAGATGAATATATTGCAGTGAATGAAGTTTATACAAAGGCTTCTCCAAATAAAAATGAGGAAAAAACAATAGAAATTGGAATAGAAGCTGCACGAATGCTAACTGATATTGATGCAGGGCAGACAGTTGTTGTAAAAGATGAATCGGTTATCGCACTAGAAGGTGTGGAAGGGACTGATAAAACGATTTTACGTGGAGGGGAATTGGCTGGAAAAAATTGCATTGTTGTGAAAATGGCAAGACGAAATCAAGATTATCGGATAGATATTCCAACAATTGGGCTGGAAACAATTAAAAAGGTAGCAGATATAAATGGACGCGGAATTGTGATAGAAGCTGACAAAATGCTATTTATTGATAAAGAGGAAGTTATTAAATTTGCAAATAAAAATAAAATTTTTATAAAGGGGATTAAAATTTAAAGTTTAAGTAGGAAATTTTAAATCCTTTTCAAAATAAAAAAATGTAAAAGGCTAAAAAAATGAAAAATAATTATGACACATTAAAATCAAAAAAAAAGAAAAAAATTTTTATTTCCTGCGGTGAAATGTCAGGAGATTTACATGCTTCATACATTGTTGAGGAAATGAAAAAAAAGAATGAAAATATTGAATTTTTTGGTGTAGTTGGGGATAAGTCGATAAAAGCTGGGGTTAAGGCTGTAAACCATATTAAAAATAATGATGTTATGGGATTTATAGAGGCTTTAAAAAAATATAGCTATTTTACGAAAAAGGCACATGAATATTTGTTGTTTATTAGGGAAAATGAGATAGAAACTGTTATTTTTGTTGATTTTGGTGGATTTAACTTGAAATTTTTTGAATTACTGAAAAAGAAAATATTGAAAAAACAACTGCAAAACATGAGGATGATTTATTATATTCCGCCTAAAGTTTGGGCTTGGGGAAAAGGAAGAATAAAAAAATTGCGAAAGTTTGACGATGTTATTGTAATTTTTCCGTTTGAGAAAAAATATTATGATGAGAGTTTGAAAAGAGATGAGACAAAAGGGCTGAAAGTGGAGTATTTTGGCAATCCATTTGTTGATAAATATGATTTTTCTAATAAATTGGGAGAGAAAATATTGCTGCTTCCAGGAAGCAGACGACAGGAAATTGAGAAATTTTTGCCAGTAATTGTAGAATTAGTTAGGAATGAAAAAGTTAAGAAAGAAAAATTTTTAATGAAATTGGCAAGTGAAGAACATAAAAAATATATTCGTAATTTTGAAGAAAAATATAAAATTGATATCTTGAAAATTCCGAATTTGGAAATAACTTTTGATAAAATAAAAAATATTCGGAAGGACTGTAAATATGCGATAGCAACTTCTGGAACAGTAACGTTTGAGATTTCACTTATGGGTTTGCCTGTAATAGTGGTTTATAAAACTTCAGCAATTAATGCCTTTATTGCACGTCATATAGTAAAAATAAAATATATAACTCTTACTAATTTAAATGCCAATAGGGAAATTTTTAAGGAATTGCTGCAAGAGGATTTTTCTGTGGAAAAATTGCTTGAAGAAATGGAAATCATGGAAAAAAATAAACAAAATATTATTTTAGAGTTAAAAAGAGAAAGAAAAAAATTAGGTAATTTTGGGGTTTTGAAAAAAATTGTCGATTATCTGTTAAAAAATAAAAATTAACTTTATAAATTTTATAAAAAGGAAAAAATATGGAAAAAAAGCGTGAAGAACTGTTAAAGGGTTCTGTCTTGAAATTATTTATAAAATATTTCATACCAACACTTATTGGATCTGCTGCAGTTGTTCTTTACAACATTGTTGATAGATTCTTTGTTGGAAAAATTAGTGAAAAGGCACTTGCAGGTGCGGGAATCGCCTTTTATATTGTTATGTTAATCATTGCTTTCTCAATGTTCATCGGAGTTGGAGCTGGGACTATTATTTCGATTAGGCTTGGACAAGGAAAAAAGGGAGAAGCAAAAAAAATATTGGGAAATGCTGTAACATTGTTTACAGTTTTAGGAATTTTATTATATTTATTTTTAATATTGAATATTAACATGGTTTTACGATATTCAGGTGCTAATAATGAAACTTTGCCCTATGCAAGGGCTTATTTGGAAATAATATTACTGGCAATTTTACCGTTATTTTATTCATTTGGACTTACAAATGTATTGAATGCAGCTGGAGCACCACGAGTTGCAATGTTTTCAATGTTAATTGGAGCAGTTGTAAATATTATTTTAGATTATGTGGCTGTAATGATTATGCACACTGGAATTGAAGGAACTGCCTATGCAACTTTAATTGGAAATTTATTATCTGCGATATTTGTATTGTGGTTTTTAATTGCTGGGAAATTGCCTTTTAAAATTGATATGTTTGGATTTAAATTGGAAGAGGAAAGTGTTATTACGATAAGATTTTCAAAATTGAGATTAGATCCAAAAGTAGTAAAGGATATTTTCTCGATTGGAATGTCGCCATTTTTACTACAAGCTGCAAGTTCAGGAGTGGGGCTTGTAACAAATAAAATTGTAGATATTTATGGCGGAACTTATGGTGTGGCAGTTATGACAATTATAAATTCCTATTTGCCGATTATGACAATGAGTGTCTATGCAGTTTCTCAAGCGGTTCAGCCAATAATCGGATTTAATTATGGTGCGAAAAATTTTACAAGAGTTAGAAAGTCCTTAATGACAGCCATAGGTGCAGGAGCTATGCTATCTTTTGCATTTTGGGTAATCGTAATGCTTTTGCCAAGACAATTGATTTTATTTTTTAATGAAAAGAGTACACCTGAAGCTTTAAGAGAAGGAATAAAAGCTATTAGAATTTATTTTTCGCTTGTAATAATTTCATCTTTTGGAATAACTGTACCAAATTATTTTCAGGCAACTGGGCGTTCAAAATATTCGGTTGTAATGAATTTAATGCGGCAAGTTGTTATATTTCTAGTAGTTGTCATAGTTTTTTCAAATGTATGGAAATTAGAGGGTGTATGGATTGCGCAGCCGTTTACAGATTTTATGTTCTTTTTGATACTTCTAGTATTTTTATACAGAGAAAAAAGGTTTTTCGACAAAATGACTGAAAATCAAAGTCATTTATTGGAATTTAAAAAAATAGAATCTGCAGAGAATGAAAAAGTTGATAAAAATAATAAATAATTTATTAAATAAAAAGAGGAATAAAAATGATTACAATTTTATTAATGGCATTTTCATATATCTTGGGAAGTGTGCCAAATGCACTTTGGATAGGGAAAGTGTTTAAAGGAATAGATGTCCGTGAGCATGGAAGTAAAAATACAGGCTCTACAAACGCTGCACGTGTTTTAGGGGTAAAATTAGGTATTTTAACATTAATACTGGATATTTCAAAAGGATTAGTTCCAACATTGCTGGCAGTTTTATTAAAAGTAGACTTTTTTGAAAATTTGACAAAAATATCAAATTTAGATTATGTGTTGGTTGGAATTTGTGCAATTCTAGGACATGTATTTTCTATTTTTATGAATTTTAAAGGTGGAAAAGCTGTTGCGACAACACTTGGAGTATTTTTAGTTTTAGTGCCGAAGGCTATATTATTTGCAGCTATCGTATTTTTTGTAGTTTTTTCTATTTTTAGATATGTTTCACTTTCTTCAATTTTTGCAGCTATATCGCTTCCTATTTTTACATATTTTTTGTATCAGCAAATAGTATATATTATTCTAGGAATTTTAATAGCAATTTTAATTGTTGTAAAGCATAAAAGCAATATTGAAAGATTAAAAAATGGAACGGAATCCAAGTTTAGCTTAAAAAGTAAAAAATAAGAAATTTATAATTAAATATAATTGCAAATAAAAATATTTAATACTATAAATATATAATGAAAGAAAGGGATAATGATGAAAAATATACTAATTATTGGTGGTGGAAGTTGGGGAACTTGCCTTTCAAAACTATTATTGGAAAATGGACATAAAGTATATTTGTGGGAGCATAATGAGGAAGTTAGAAAAGTTATTCGTAGTACAAAGGAAAATCCCAAATTTCTACCAAATATAAAATTACCTGATAGTCTTAATGTCGTAGATGATTATGGAGAAATATTAAAAAATCCTGAAAAATATGGAAAAATTGATATTTTATTATTAGCAACTCCAACGCAATTTTTAAGAAATGTTTTAAAAACATTGAAAAATTTCTTAAATTATAATATAATATTGGTGAATGTTGCAAAAGGTTTAGAAATTGCTACAAAAAAAAGAATCTCTGAAATTGTGGCTGAAGAACTGGAAAATAAGGAATATAGCTATGTTTTACTAGCTGGGCCGACACATGCCGAAGAAGTGGCACAAAAACTGCCATCTGCAATACTTTCTGTGTCTAAGGATGAAGAAGCTGCAAAAATCGTTCAAACTACATTTAGCAATCTTTATTTTAGAGTTTATACGGGAACGGATCTTATGGGAGCTGAACTTGCGGGCGCATTAAAGAATTGTCTTGCAATCGCAGCAGGAATTGCCGATGGAATGGGTTATGGAGATAATACAAAAGCTGCCCTTATAACTCGTGGAATTAATGAAATGTTTGAAATTGCAAAATTTTATAATGCTAATCCAAAAACATTTATGGGATTGTCGGGACTTGGAGATATTATTGTAACTTGTACAAGCAAACATAGTAGAAATAGATATGTTGGGGAAAAGCTGGGGCAAGGACAAAAAATTAAAGATATAGTTTCACACATGAATATGGTATCAGAAGGTGCAGAAACAATAAAAGCTCTTTATAAAATTATAAAGGAAAACAACTTGAAGGCACCTATTTTTACAGCACTTTATGAAGTAATCTATGACGGAAAGCCGGTTTCAGAATTGGAATCTACATTTATGAGCAGAGATTTGAAGTCAGAATTTTTAAATTGAGAAATATATAAAAAATAAAATTGGAGTGAGGTAATGGAAGATAACAACTTAAACTTAATGTCGTTATATCTAAGTGATATTCAAAAATTTGATTTACTTTCAAAGGAAGAAGAATACGAACTGCTAAAGCGAATTAGGAAAGATAATGACGAACAGGCAAGACAGTTACTGATTTTATCAAATTTAAGACTGGTAATAAGTACAGCTAAAAAATCTCTTGGAAATGGATTGCCTCTAATTGATTTAATTAGCGAAGGGAATATTGGATTGATAAAGGCTATAAATAAATTTGACTATGAGAAGGGTCATAGATTTAGCACATATGCAGTATGGTGGATAAAACAGTCAATTAAAAAGGCAATTATCAATATTGGAAGGGATATTAGAATACCATCTTATAAATATGAGCAATTATCAAAAGTAAATAAAGTCATAAAAGATTATAATGCCATTCACGGTGAAGCTCCATCAACAGAATATATTGCAAAGGAAGTTGATTTAAAGGAAAGCAAGGTTATATTGCTTTTAGGTGAATTTCAGGATATAATGTCATTAAATGAAACAATAGGCGATAATATTTATCTGGAGGATATTATTGGGAAAAATGATGATGTTGAAGATAAGATAATAAAAGAGGATCAGCTTATTGAAATGAAGGAATTGCTTGAAAAGGTTTTAAATGAGCGTGAAAGGTTAATTCTCGAATATCGTTATGGATTATATGACAATAAAATCCATACATTAAAGGAAATAGGCGAACAAATGGGGATTACACGTGAAAGAGTTAGGCAAATTGAGAAAAAAGCTATAACAAAATTAAAGGGACATTTGGAAGAATATAAGGATATATTATAGAGAAGAGGTGAAAGTATGTTACATATAATTGTAGATAGAAAATCATTATTGAGAGCTATGACTATAGTTGAAAATGCAGTAACTGAAAATAAAATAAGAGAAGTTCTTTCTGGAATTTATATTGAAACAAACGAAGGAAAGGCAATCTTACGGGGAACAGATTTGGAACTGTCTATAAATACAGAAATAAAAGCACAAGTGGAAGAAGATGGAAAAATTGTTATAAAACATAAGTTAATTGAAGAATTTTTAAAACAAATTTCTGATGATAAAATAACTTTAATTGAGGAAAAGGGGAAATTGATAATTCAGGCAAGTTCAACAAATACTGAATTTTCATTATATGATGTAGAAAATTTTCCAGTTCAGTCAAGACTTGAAAATGGAGTTGAATATGTATTTGAAAAGGCGAAATTATTAAATAATATTGAAAATGTGAAAATATCTGCTTCTCCAAATCCAGAAAACCTTGCTGTAAACTGTATCAGAGTTGAAATTGAGGAAAATAAATTAAAACTTGTTTCATCTGACACATATAGATTGACATATATTGAAGAAGATTTGGAAGATTCTCAAAGAAATAAGGAAAATCTTAGCTTGAGCATTCCATTAAAGACAATTGATGGATTAATAAAAATTATGAAGTTGATAGATGAGGAAAAGATTGTAGTCAAATCAGATGGCTCAAAAGTATTTTTTAAATTGTCAAATGTGGAAATATTAACTCGTACAATTGATCTCCAATTTCCAGATTATAAATCAATTTTGAATAATTCACAGCATAATAAAAAGATATTGTTAAATACAAAGGATTTTTTGTCAGTATTGAGAAGAACAGCTATATTTGTCAGAGATAATAAAGAATCTAAAAATGGTGGGATATTTAATTTTTCAAATAATAAGCTGCTGCTTACAGGAACGAGTGAAAATGCACAGATAAAAGAAGAAATTGTAACGATTCAAGAGGGTGAAGATTTAAGAATATCATTAAATGTTAAATTTTTACTCGATTTTATTTCTACAATTAAGGGAAAAGTTACGGTGCTGGAGTTGCTAAACAATAAAAGTTCAGTAATTGTAAAGGATGAAGATAATGATAAATCGCTTTACTTCACAATGCCATTGGCACTTAGAGAAAGTTAATTAATTTTGTGAAGGAGATATTTTAATTAATAAAGAAAAAAGTTTAAATCAATTGGAAACAATTAGATGGTTTATATTTTTATTTTTACCAGAATTTATAACTCTGATTTATATTATTGTGAGAATTATAATTAGTTCTTATTTTTTAGAAGATTTCCTTATTGCTGTATTGTTTTTTTTTGAGTCTACATAACGATATATATTATTTAAAAATAATATTAAATTCAGTATTATTAATTCTGTTTATAACATTTATGAATTATTATGATAATTGATAAATGTTATGTAATCAAATTTTTAGTCAAAATAATAGAAAGGAGAATATGCAATGCCTATAAAAATACCAAATAACTTACCGGCTGTAGATATTTTAGCAAAGGAGAACATCTTTGTAATGGATGAAAGAAGGGCATTGTCACAAGATATTCGTCCTTTAAAATTTATAATAATAAATCTTATGCCTACCAAAATTGAAACAGAAACACAATTATTAAGACTTTTAAGTAACACTCCGCTTCAAATTGAAGTAACTTTTTTAAAGATGACATCTTATGTATCTAAAAATATATCAAAGGAACATATGTCGAATTTTTATAAGACTTTCAATGATATAAAGAATGATTATTTTGATGGACTTATAATAACAGGAGCACCTGTGGAAAATATGCCTTTTGAAAAGGTTATTTACTGGAAGGAATTGACAGAAGTTATGGAGTGGAGCAAAACCCATGTTTATTCTACAATGTGTATTTGCTGGGGAGCACAGGCGGCACTTTATTATCATTATGGAATCAAAAAATATCCATTAAAGGAAAAACTTTTTGGAATTTATCCATTAAAAATTGATATTTGCCATACAATGCTGCTGCGTGGATTTGATGAAGTGTTTAATATGCCGCAATCACGGCATACAGAAGTCCATGCAAAGGATATAGAAAAAATTCCTGAACTAGAAATCATTGCCAATTCTAAAGAAGCTGGAGTGAGTATTGTGCGTAGCCGAGATAAACGTAATATTTTTATTATGGGGCATTTGGAATATGATAGAATGACATTGGCGAAAGAGTATGAGAGAGATGTAAAATTAGGAAAAGATATAAAAATTCCCTATAATTATTATACAAACGATGACACAACTAAAATACCGCTTTTTGTGTGGAGAGCCCATGCAAATTTACTGTTTTCAAATTGGATAAATCATCATGTTTATCAAGGTACACCTTATGATTTGACAACATTGGGAGAAATTCCTAGTTTTCAAATTTAATATTATTTTTTGTTAAAATAATTTTATATTTTTTAACAGAATTAGTAAAAAATTTTTAGAAACAGAGTTAATTATTTATAGAAAATAAAAAGCTGTCAAGTAATATTTATTAAAAAATAAATTATGCAAGACAGTTTTTTTATTACAAAGTTATTTGTTAAATAAGATATTTATTGGGCATAAATAGATATATTTTCAAGTAAAGGGGAATCCAGTATGTCAAATGGCATAACCCATCCGCCTCCATTGGAATCTAGATCTACTTCACGACCAACTTTTTTCCCCGCTTTTTTAAATACTAAATATACAAATTGTGAACAGTAAAGCCTTTTGTCAAAATCCTTGGTAAATGTTAATCCATAAGGTTTAGTTATAGTTTCATCAATTTCTTTAAATAGTGCTGATTTAAATTTTTCATCTATTCCTTTCAATCTGAAAATGGCAATTTTTCTATCAAGATTTTCCCAGGCATATATTGGACTCTCGCTGTAACCTGCAGAATATGTTGGAAATTCAATTATTTTTTTACGTTCGTTAAGAACAGCAGCATGTCCCCACATTGAACGTAAAGTCGGTTTTTTTGATAAAATGAGAATATCTCCTGGCTGAAGTTTATCAGCATTTGAGATGACTTCGTGTGGTGTATACCAAAAATACTTATCTTCTGGTTTTGTTTTACATATAAGTGCAAGAGTTAGAATTAAAAAGAGCATTAGTCTCTTTATATTTCTTTTTAAGTAAATATTCATAATTGATTGTTCCTTTCTATTTATTAATTTTAATAACCAAACTTACATATATTATATAAAAAAGATACAAATTAGTCTAGTATATTTTTTAATAAAAACATTTTTAAATATAATTTATTTAATGTAATAAAAAAATTAATTTTTTTTAAAAGAAATCTAAAAAATTGCTTGTATTTTTTCTAAGTTTATGATTTAATTAAAGTAGGGAAGTTAAATAAAATTATAATATTTTTAGAATAGGAGGAATGGATGCAAACTAATCCGGCTTTAGCTGAACGAAAGCAAAGAATTGATTCCAATATGTCCAAGATTAAGCATAAAATAGTAGTGATGAGTGGAAAAGGTGGAGTTGGGAAAACGACCATGTCTGTTAATTTAGCCTATGGATTGTCGTTACGGGGATACAAAGTTGGTATTCTTGATGCAGATTTGCATGGGCCTAATATTCCGATCATGTTTGGGAAAGAAGGAGTAAAGCTTTCAAGAATTTCTGAACCGCTGGAGATAACAGAAAACTTGCATATATCATCATTAAGTTTTTTTGTTCCTGATAATTCACCAGTTGTATGGAAGGGACCGCAAAAAATTACGGCAATAATGGAAATGCTGGAAGGAATTAAATGGGGAGAGATTGATTATTTAATAGTCGACCTGCCGCCAGGAACAGGTGATGAAACATTGGGTATTGCTCAGAATATAGGAACTGATTCAAAAGCAGTTATTGTGACAACACCGCAAAAGGTTTCTTTGCTGGATTCTACAAGATCAATAAATTTTGCTAAATTGATTAACTTGAATGTACTCGGTGTAATCGAAAATATGAGTGGTTTTATTTGCCCTGACTGTCAAAAAGAAGTTAATATCTTTAAAAAAGGTGGTGCCGAAAAAATGGCCCAAGAGAAAAAAACAGACTTTTTAGGATCAATACCATTGGATGGAAATATTGTGGAATCAAGTGATAATGGATTACCATTTATTTCAAACGATTCTTTAGCTTCAAGAAGAATGAACGATATAATTGCTAAAGTAATTGAAAAAACAGAAAAAGAGAATTAAATGTGAAAGGAGAGGTATTTTAAATGTATCGTAATTGTAATATATTTATTATACAATAGAAAAATGAAAGTATTAGTATTTAATAAAAATGAAAAAACCAGAATGGTAGTGGGACAGTTATTAAAGGAACTAAGTTTTAATGTTATATTGGCAGAAAATGAAGAACAAATGATAGATGCCCTAAAGACAGAGACTCTCGACATTTCTTTTTTGGATATTAACTCGATTGAAGATTTTCCATTGGCAATAGAAAAAATAACAAGATATAAAAAACAAAGTTATATTCTAATGGCAATTGAACAAGATGACAGATATTCGAAAACCGAAGCTCTACTGAAGGGAATAGATGACTATGTCTACAATGATTTTAGATTGGAAGAACTTTCAGCCAAATTTAGAGCAATAGTGAGAATTTTAAATAAACGGCTTACTGAAGATGAAATGGGAATTTTAACAGCCTATGATCTAACATTGAATCCTGCAAATAGGGAAGTTAAACGTGATGGAAAAGAAATAGAATTAACAAACAAGGAATTTTTATTATTGGAATATTTCTTGAGAAACAAAAATAGAGTTCTTACTAGAACAATGATTTCTGAAAAAATTTGGGATATAGACTTCGTTTCAGAAAGTAATATTGTAGATGTGTACGTTAATTTCTTGAGATCAAAGATAGATAAGGGATATGATCAAAAAATTATAAAGACTGTAAGAAGTGTTGGATATATTATAAAAGAGTAGATCGTTTATTTTTCTATTAAATGATAGCAAATATTTTAGTTACCTTATTCTTAATTGTAATAATAACAAATTCATAAAAAATATAAATTTTTATTGATTTTACAAAAATAATGTGATAAAATATATCTAAATAAAAGGTTAGGAGTGATAAAAATGTTTAAACAAATAGAATTATCTTACGGTTTTGATGCATTAGAGCCAAATATTGATACAAAAACAATGGAAATTCATTATGGAAAGCATCATGCAACTTATACTAATAATTTGAATAGCACATTAAAGGATAATGCACCACAATTTTTGGAAAAATCAATAGAAGAAATTTTAACAAATTTAGATGCATTACCAGAAAATATACGTGGAGCTGTTAGAAATAATGGTGGAGGTTTTTATAACCATAATCTATATTTTGAAGTAATGGGACCTAATGCAGACGGAGAGCCAAAAGGTGAATTAGCTGAAAAAATAAATGAAGCATTTGGAAGTTTTGACAAATTTAAAGAAGAATTTTCAAAAGCGGCTGCGACTAGATTTGGATCAGGATGGGCTTGGCTTGTTGTAAACAAAGATGGAAAATTAAAAGTAACTTCAACAGCAAATCAGGATAATCCATTAATGCCAGGTGTAACACCTTGTGGATGTTCAGAAGGAACTCCAATTTTGGGAATAGACGTATGGGAACATGCATATTACTTGAATTATCAAAATAGACGTCCAGATTATATTACAGCTTTCTTTAATGTTATAAACTGGGATGTAGTATCTAAAAAATATGAAGCTGCAAAATAAGTTAAAGTAAATTATTAAAATAAATTTATAAATTTAGATTGAATTGGAGTCATTTATAATAATTCTAATTCAATCTTTTTCTATTTTTATCTAAAAATTTTAAATATTATTTGATTAAAAAAATATTTGTTTATAAAAGTTGACTGAAATGATATAATTTGCTATACTTATAGAGTGGTATTATTATTTCTCGTTTAAATAATAAGTTTGTAATAAATAAATATTATTGGCTATGTTTTATGAGATTTATCATAATTGCTTTAGTATCAAATTCCTGAAATATAACATTTAGTTTAAATTTAAAGTTTAGTTTTATTTTAAAGGATTTGTGAATAAAAAAATATAAAATAAAATTTCAAATAGGAGGAAATAACTATGGAAAAAGTAACAAAAGATATGAATATAATGGAAGCTGTAGAAAAATATCCGATTATTGCACAAGTATTGATGAGATACGGGCTTGGATGTGTTGGATGCATTATTTCGAGTGCGGAAACTTTAGGTGAAGGGATTGCTGTTCATGGGTTAAATCCAGATATAATTATTGAGGAAGTAAATATGATTCTTGAAAAACAGGAAGGGTAGTGTAAAGTTAATTTAAATAATAAAAATAGGTAACTTTTTGAGAATGATTCACTCAGGCTACCTATTTTTTAATGAACTTATATTATTAACATAAAACCATAAATAATATTTGTTAATAATATGATTCCTACTAGAAATCTATTTATAAATTTGAAGATATTTTGACTTCCGAATGTGAAACTTAATGTCAAATCTAAAATAGAATATATTAGAAGCGTTACTGAAAAATTTTTCAAAATAAAAATTTTTTGAGTTTTTAGCAACATTAAAGCTGGTGGTAATAAATAACGGAATGAACTAAAGAAAGTATATAAAAATATAGTCAAAACTTCAAATAAAAGTATAAATACAGTTATTCTTTCTGCAAATTGTACTCGCTTTCCGCTTAGGAATAAAATTGAAACAAGCGAGTAAATACGTACAAAAAGTAATAATAGTGTTAAAAATGTAAAAGTATTAATCATATCTTATCTCCATATATATTTGATAATTTTTGTATATTTTATCATATTTAAAGCAAATTCTCAAGTAAAATAAAAATCCCAATAGATTTTACTATAATAAATTTTCTTCTCTTGCCATTTTTTCAAGTTCTTTTATCCTGTCATCGGTAGACGGATGAGTACTAAATAAATTCTTTAGGCTTCCAAGGCTTGAAAAAGGATTTATGATAAACATATGGGCTGTTGCTGGATCTTCTCTATTCATTGGAATACTGTGACTGTAATTCTCTAATTTTTGGAGTGCATTACGTAAATATAAAGGATTTCCTGAAAATTCAGCTCCAGCTCTGTCCGCCATATATTCTCTTTTTCTTGAAATAGACATTTGGATTATGGAAGCAGCTATTGGAGCTAAAAGTGATACTAGCATTGCAGCAGCGACATTATTTCGTCTTTTTTCGCCATTTCTGTTGTTCCCGCCTGATGCATAAGGTAAAAATCTTGCAATATTTGCAATTGCTCCAGCAAATGTAGCAGCAATTGTACTAATTAAAATATCCCGATGTTTTATATGTCCAAGTTCGTGAGCCATTACTCCAGCCAACTCATTATCATCCATCAATTCAAGCAGTCCAGCAGTACAAGCTACGGCTGCATTTTGTGGATTTCTTCCAGTTGCAAAGGCATTTGGCTGTCGTTCTGGAATTATGTAAACTTTTGGCATAGGTAAATCAGCATTTTTGGACAATCTTTGTATTAGGTGATATAATCTTGGATTATTTTGGGAATTAACTTCTTGACCATTATAAGATTTGATAACCATTTTATCACTAAACCAGTAACTGTAAAAACTCATAGCACCAGCAATTATAAGTCCAATTAATGCCCCTTGCTGATTTCCCAATGCACCGCCAATTGCTACAAAGAGAAAAACTAATCCAAACATTAAAAAACCTGTTTTTATAGTATTTATAAACATAGGTACTTTTTCCTTTCTTCTGATTAAATATTAAACTTGTTCAGTAGCTGTATAATTTATTGGATAAATTTTATAAATTGTGAGTTTTTTGAACAAGTTTATTATATTATAAAAAAAGGTATTTTTCAATAAATAATTTAAATTTTATTATTTTTTAGTGTAGTCAAATTATTAGAAAATATTTTAAAACTAAAATTAATAATTTTAAAATGGAAAAAATTTATAAAAAGATTGAAAAAGTATTTAAAATATAGTATAATAAAAATATATTAATATTTTATTAAATATTATATAAAAAAGGTAAATTGAGGTGACGAAAATGGGGAATGAAAGTACAAATATGGAAAATATGTATGAAGGAAAAAATATTGGAATTATACTAGATAAGAAAAATCTGGATAATTTTGTAATTCGAGAATTTGTGCTGAATGAAAATATTAATGAACATCAGAAGCTGGAAATGCAGCTGGAAATGGATGAAGAGCAAAGGAAGAATCTGGAAAGAATTATTGAAAAGGAAAATGTTGAAATTGAAATTGAACTTTCAGGGTCGAATCAGAATGTCAGAAGGAAGATTTTTTGTGGAATAGTTGATTATTTTGAAATATTAGATTATGGAAGTTATGGGTGCAGGATTTTGATGAAGGCGTTTTCTAAAAGTGTGCTTTTTGACAGGAAAAATGAGAAAAAGTATCGGGTTTTTCAGGATAGGAATTTAATGTTTTCAGATATAATTGATGAGATTAATAAAGATTATGCTGATAAAAAGCTGGAAATAAAATATTCTGATATTGCGAAAAAGCAGATTGGCAGTCTTGTTGTGCAGTTTGATGAAACAGATTGGGAATTTTTAGTAAGACTTACTAGTCAGTTGAAAACTGGGTTGTTTGTAGTTGAGCAAGGGATAATATTGTTTGGAATTGTAGAAATGGGGGAAATTAAGAAGGAAAATAAATATTTTTCAGATTATTCGCTGGTAAGAGATTATAAAAATCTATATTATAAAGTGCAGTCAAATAAAGTAATAAATTTGGGAGATACTGTTTCTATTTCTGAAAGCGCTGTAGAAAATGAAGTAAATGATAAAGATTCTAGTGGGAATAAAAGTAATTTTTCTGTATTAAAAACTAGAATATTTTTGAAGGATTTTATTTTAAAAAGTGAATTTTTAGCAACGGATATGAAGAGTTATTATATATTCAAGAAATATAATGAAAAAATAAAAGGGTGCAGGATTGAAGCTAATGTTGAACGGGTATTTGAAGATGGTGGAATTGCGAAAATGGAAGTCAGATTTGCAGAAGGGCTGAAAAAAATTGTTCAAGAAAGAAGCAATAGTGAAAGTAATGATAAAGCGTACGATGATTATGGGATAAAAAGATTTCCATTAAGTTACCAGACTTTTTATTCACAGACAAATACTGGATTTTTCTGCACTCCTGAAGTAAATGATACTGTGGAAGTTTATTTTCCAAATGAAGACGAGCGATTTGCAAAAGTGTCGTGGGCAATAAACAATAAAGGAAGTGGAAGATTTAGCGATTATACCAAAAGAAATTTCCAGGTTAATCAGAGTGATTTTAATTTTAGCTTGAATTTAAACACTTTTGAAGTGAAAACAGCTGAAAAATACAGTGTGGAATCACCAAATATAGTTGAAAATGCAGATAATTTTGTAAATAAGGCTAATCAGAACATGATAGTGGCTTCGAATAATTATTTGGGGATAGAGTCGATTGGAGATGCTGATTTTTATGGCTCTAAGATAAATATTATTGGAAAAGAAAAGGAAATAACAATGGAATCATTAAGTTCAGATGTAAGAATTAAAGGGAAAAAAGTTCATAGCAATTAATAGACCTATTCGATAGCCATACAAACTTAGAATTTAATAAAATAAATATTCTAAAGCAAGAGGCCTTGACTCCTTATAGAGATAAAAAGAACTTAGATTATCGGACATATCTAAAATAAAAAATACAGGAGAATAATAAATACAGGAGAATAATAAGGTTAGTTAAAACTTACTATTCTTCCTGTATTAAAAGGATTTTAGTATAATTTATTTTTTTCTTTTGTTTCTTATAAATTGTATAAAAGTTATAATTTCCTGTTTTTCTGTATCTGTGTAGTTTTGGGAGTTTAAGACATATTCATCTAAATCATCATCTGGAATTAAATCAGTTTGCCGATTTAAGAAATAACTTGTGATTGCTCCTGTAATCATTCCAAAAGTTCCCATTCCAATCAGTATCAGAAAAATAGCAATTATTCTTCCAATAAATGTATGCGGATAGACATCTCCATAACCAACAGTAGTTGCAGTTACAAAAGCCCACCATAGGCTATTAAAATAAGAGAGTTTTTCGACATAGGAAACTATTAGGGCAGATACTATGATTCCAAGTACAGCAAATATTAACAAATAAATAAGTCCATTTGCTCTCAAGATTTTTTTTATTTTTTTGTAGAATTTTTTTACAGACAAATAAGCTTTTGTCAGTTTTAAATGCTTAAAAACTCTTGCTAAACGTCTAATCTTAAAAATTCTGAATAGCCTAAAAATAGAATAATACGGAATAATTGAGATTAAATCAGGAATATTGCTTTCAATAAAATCTAATTTATTGTCTGAATTTGTAAAACGTATAAAATAATCCACTGCAAAAATTAAATAAATTGATACATCAATAAATTCCAGGATTGGATTATTAAAAATGCTAATATCGCCATGTAAATCTAAAAGTGTAGTGACAAAGCTGTATAATGCCAAGAAAATAAAAATAACTTGATAACTCATACGGAATCTTTTGTTTTTATGTAATTTTTCAATTTTCTTTTTCATAAAAACTCCTGTTTTATTTAATAACTTTTCTGTATGTTACTAATAACGGATTCCAGACACTTGCATTTGTTGGGGAATATGCAAAGTCAATTTCTATGAATTTTTCAATAGGTGTTTCAAGAGCAATAACGATAGCCATTTGATCTATAAATTGTGCTACTGCTTCTTTTCCGACCATTGCTCCGCCAAGAACAATTTTTTTATCTTTATCGTAAATAATTTCAGCACTTGCAGGAACAGAATCTTCAAAGCCAGAATTTTTATACATTGCTTTCATTGAAACTACATCGGCATTGTATCCTAATTGCAGAGCTTCTTTTAGAGAAAGTCCAGTTTGTGCCAGTTTTACATCATAAAATGAAGTTGCAAAAGAACGGATTAACCCTTTCCAGCTCACATCTTTTCCAGATAAGTGTTTTGCAAGGAACATTCCATGCTTGTTTGCTACATCTCCAAATGGAGCATATAAATTTCTGTCAGTTTTGTAATATTTGTTAAAAACGCAATCTCCAATTGCATATACATCTTTAATATTTGTTTCAAATTTATCATTTACAGTAATCTTTCCAGAATCAGTTTTTAATTCTTTAGGTAGAAAATCAATATTTGGAGTAATTCCAATGCTAAATAATGCAATATCAAAGTTTACAGTTTCACCATTATCCAGTTTTACTGATTTTGCTACATTATTTTCAGAAATTATTTCTGTAACTCCTGAATTTAATTTTAATTCAACATCATTATTTTCTATTTCTTTATAAATTCTTTTTTTCAAGTTTTCAGAAACATTTGGAAAAATTTGATCAGCTTTTTCAATTAGTGTAACATTTAATCCATTTTTTCTAAATGATTCAACCATTTCCAGTCCAATAAATCCAGCTCCTACAACAACTGCATTTTTTAATTTTGATTTATTTTCGTTAAGATAATCTTTTATTTTAAAGGCATTTTCTGCATGTGATAAAGTAAATACATTTTCCAAATTTTGAGAATATCCAGCAATATTTGGCACAAACGATTTTGCTCCAACAGCAATCACTAATTTGTCATAAGAAATTGTCCCGTTAATTTCATTGCCTTTTACTGTTAAAGTTTTATTTTCAAAATCTATTTTTGTAACTTCGTGATGAATTTTTACATTAATTCCACGCTTTATAAAATCTTCAGGTGTTCCGTGCAGAACATCACTTTTCTTCAATTCATCAGCAATGAAATAAGGTGTTGGACATCCAGCCCAAGCCACATAAGAGGATTTTTCAAATAAAATAACCTCATCTTCAGGATTTGCTTTTTTATATTGAGTCGAAAACATCATTCCAGCTGCTCCGCCTCCAATTACAACTATTTTCATAATATTTATTGTATGATAATTTTTTTATTACCATATACTCCTTTCAATTTTTTTTGTTTTATTATTATTTTTTATTTAATTTATTAAATAAATATCGGAGTCTGCTCGCTACCATTTTTATTCCCACTTTATTATCTTTTCCACGTGGAATTATAACATCTGCATATCTTTTAGAAGGTTCGACAAACTCCAAGTGCATCGGTTTTACAGTATTTATATACTGATTTTTTATACTTTCAAAACTTCTCGCACGTTCATTTAAATCCCTTTCAATTCTTCTTAAGAGTCTTTCATCATCATCAGTATCTACAAATAGTTTTGCATCAAAAAGTTCTCTAATTTTTGCAATGGCAAGTACTAAAATTCCTTCCACAATAATTAAATTTGCAGGCTCAATATGTTGAGTTTCATTGATTCTGTTGTGAACTTGGAAATCATAAATAGGTTTTTCAATGGATTTTCCATCTTTCAATGCCAATATATGCTTTTCAAGCAAATCAAAATCAATTGCATCTGGATGGTCGTAATTCAATTTAGTTCTTTGTTCATAAGTTAAATGGTCATTTCTCTTATAATACGAGTCCTGTTCAAGTAAAATTGAGTGAATCCCAGTTCTTTCCAGATTTTTGATTATAGCTTGAGTTACACTAGTTTTACCAGAACCAGTCCCTCCTGCAATTCCGACAATTATAGTTTGATAGCTCATAAAATATTTCCTCCTGAGTATAATTTTGCAATTTTTTATTTTAGTAGAATAATGTCTTATATTTTAATTAATTTTAGCATTTTTTTTATACTTTTACAATTGTAAAAGATTAAAATTTTTTATATTTCAAAAATATTAAATTTTTAATAAAAATATTTGAAAAAAATTTAATTATATGATAAAATTAAAATATAGTTAAATATTGGAGGGGTTATGAATAGAGAAAATGAGATTTTTGAAAAAGAAATGCTTGGAAAAAGTCTAAGAGAAATGTTTTTTGAAATGAATGTGGAAATGCAGGAGAGGTTTCAGGAAATTAAAGACAGGTTTTTAGAAGTAAAGATTGCTGAAAATTCCGATAATGAAAGCATTTTTGTTGAAACAGTGCTGGTAAAAAGTGAGGATGTATTTAAAATGGATGGTGTTTTTTTTCCAGTAGCTGATAAAGTGGGTGTTTTTAATGAAAATTATGGACATATTTATTTGGAAAATATTTATTTAAATTTAGATTTATGTAAAATTAATGAGGTTTCTGAAAGGGAATTTGCTGGATGGATAAATATTGATGGAAATAATTACGAAATTAAAGTAAAAGTTGTAAGGGATAAAAGTTATTTTGATGAAATAAAAAAATTGCACAATTCATTTGAGCTTAATGGAAAAAGCTGGAAAACTCTTAATATGGCACATTTTATGAGATGGTATAAAGTTGAGCTAGTTGAGTATGATTTTGAAATTGAAAGGGATATTTTGGAAAGAATTCAAAATGGAGATTGTGAGATTACTTATGATTTTGAAGAAATTCAGGATAGAGTGCTAAAAAATAGGGAATTACTTTGGAATATTGAAAGAAAAAAGATCATAAGCACCATATTTGTACGTCCAACAAAAATTGATTTATCCTTTGAATATACAATAAATTTTGAAGATAACGAGCAAATTTTAGTATCAAATCATCAAAATGAGGATATTGTTTGCTGTTATTACAGCGGAAAAAATAAATTAAGCATTGTTTCAAAGAAAAATACAGGTGATGTATGGGATATTTTTTCCATAAAGCCAATAGAAAAATGTAGAAAAATGCTTGAAATTTTTGAAAAAAATAGTGAGAAACAGGAAAATTATTTTCATTTTACGAATTTTAAAAATGAAAGTTTTATTGATAAAATCCAAAAAAAAAATAAAAATACAAGAAGCCGTGCATTTTTGGAAAAATATTTTTTGGAATATGAGTTTACAAAGGATGAAATTATACTAAAAGATATTAATTTTAAGGAAAATATTGAAGAAAATCTGGATATTTATGACTGCAATGAAAATTTTAGGAATGAATTTCAAAGGGAATATTTTGATAAAAAACCTAAATTAAACCTGTTTGTGGAAATTAAGAATTTTAATGAATATTCAGAGGACAAAGTAAGTTTTTTAATTTCAGAAATCCAGAATAATTACATAGAATTTGAGTGCAGGGGGTATCTGCATGGCGAATAAAAATAAAAAAGGATATCCGTATATATGGGCAGTTCCTATAAATACACAATTTGAGCTGGAGAATAATGTATCAGCATATATTGAGGTAAATGATGATTTTTTTTATGATAAATTTGAAATAAAAAAGGTTGTGAAAATAAATCCTTATGTGAGATTTAATAAAATTTTTACTGATTTTGTAAATTATTATGATAATTTTTTTGAACTTGAAAATAAACTTCAAAAGGATAATAAAATTAAAAATTTGACAACGGAAAATGTTGTTAAAAAAGAATCTAAAATAAGCAGTTTTAGACGCAGAAAAAATACAATTGACGAATCAAGAGAAAATAAAAAAGAATTTATTTTAAAGGATTTTAAGAAAAATATTGAAAATAATGCAATAAGTTATTTAAGGGAACTTGATTTTGCAAGTGGAACGACAGTGATTGACATTTTTTGTGAAAAAATTTCAGAAGATATAAGAAAAGGAATTTTAGGAAAGAATTTAAAAAAATATTTTTTGCTTTTGAATAGGGAAGAGCAGGAATATGTGGCACTTTTGATCTATAATGAAAAAATTAATAATGTCAATTCTATGAAAAATTTTAAGTTTGGAATTAAATACTTTTTTTTAGATTCGCTTATTTATAGGGAAAAACATCAAAAAAATAAAATAATAATTTATATAAATAGAGAAAAAAATAAAGAGAATATCGCAAAAATAAAAACGTTAGAATTGTTATTTCTGGAATTTGGACTGGAATTGAAGATTTTTTGGAAGAATCATTTTGGAGTTGTAAGTGTTGAGGAAACAGTAAAAATTGATGAAATAGCAGTTTTTTAAAAAAATTAAGGGGTGGGATAAATGAAATACAGATTAAGAATTAGAGATGAGGAAAGTAAAAAGGAAATAAATGTAAGTGAAGATGAGATTATCGAAGTAAAATACAAAATTGGACTTGCAGAAGATACAAATTTAGCAAATAGCAGAAGCACAGTAGAAATGGAAATAACTGGAAAAATTATTTCAAATTTGGAAAATACTGGAAATAATTTAAATTCAGAAAATAAAAGTGTGAATGATGACTTGTATGAAAGAAATAAAAAAAATATAATAGACTTGGTGGAATGGGCTGAGTCATATTTACAAAAAAGTGATTATAGAAATTTGGAAATGTTTGTTGATTTGGGATCAAATAAAAAAATGGATTTGAAGTTTACAAATATGTTTGTGTATAAGTTTTCGCAGGAGATGAGTATTGAGAAAGGGATAGGGATTTTTAAACTGAAGTTGAGACAAAAATTTCATCAGAAAAATAAATTGGACATAAAATAACACTTAAATTAAAATTTTGTGGTATAATAAAAATGTGGATATTTTTAAATAAACTTAAAAATTATTTGAATTCTAAAAAAATTACAAAATCTATTTTAGGAGAAAAGTACGATGATCATAGATGTTGAATTAAACGAAAAAAAACAAAAACAGTTAAAAGAAGTTTTGGAATATGATAACAACTTTATTAATAATTTGATATCAAAAGAATTAGATAGAATAGAAGAAAATGAACAAATTTCCAAATCAGAAATAAAAAGAATAATGAAATTATCTGAAAAGCTAAAAATCCCCAATGATACCTCTTGAAGATTTTGGAAAGAAAATGGGATTTTAAGTGAAATATAGAGTATTGTTATCTAAATATGCAGCAAAAAAATTACAAAAGATGGATAAAAATACAAGTAAAAAAATTTATGATTTTCTAAAAAAATAAACAATTCTGAAAATTCAAGAATCAAAGGGGAGGCTTTGAGCCATAATTTAAAAGGATATTGGAAGTACAAACCATTAAAAAGTTACAGGATAGTAGTTGAAATACAAGATGATAAATTGATAGTTTTAGCTGTTGAAATAGAGCATAGAAGTAAAGTATATTCGATTTTAAATAAATTAAAAAAATCATTTTTAAAATAAATAATGAAAAATTCAAATATAGGGAGTGAGTTTTTATGAATAGAAATATTTTTATTACTGGTGCTACAAGTGGAATTGGTAAGGAAACTGCTTATGCATTTGCTAAAAATGGAGATAATGTAATTTTGTGTGCCAGAAATTTGGACAAGTTGAAGGAGATAAAGGCGGATATTGACAGGAAATATGGCACTAATGCATATATTTTTGTGCTTGATGTCACAAAGTATAATGATGTTGTGAAATTTACTAAAAAAATACTGGAAGATGTGAAGAAAGTTGATGTACTTATAAATAATGCAGGGCTTGCTCTAGGGCTGGACAAGTTTCAAGATTATGATATTGCGGATATTGAACAGATGATAAATACAAATGTGAAGGGGCTGTTGTATGTTACAAGACAGATTTTGCCTAGCATGGTTGCAAATGATGAAGGGCATATTATAAATATTGGATCGACTGCTGGAATTTATGCTTATGCAGGAGCTGCTGTGTATTGTGCTACAAAATCTTCTGTAAAAGTGTTGAGTGATGGGATTAGGATTGATACGATTGATAAAAATATAAAAGTTACAACTGTTCAGCCTGGAATTGTGGAAACTAATTTTAGCAATGTGAGATTTCATGGGAATATGGAGCAGGCTAAAAAGGTTTATGAAGGAGTTGAGGCACTAAAGCCTGAAGACATTGCAAATACGATACTTTATATTGCAAATCAGCCAAAACACGTGCAAATTTCAGATATTACAATAATGGCAACAAATCAGGCGACTGGATTTAATATTTATAGAAAAAAATAATTTGACAAATTAATGAAAATATAGTAAACTAATTAAGATGTACGCGTAAAATTGGTGGCTAATACCAATAATAGCGATAAATTATTTGGAGGTGAACATAAATGTTTGCAGTAATTAAAACAGGTGGAAAACAGTATAAAGTAGAAGTTGGAACTGTATTAAAAGTTGAAAAATTAGCGGCTGATGTTGATTCAGACATCGAAATTAATGAAGTTCTATTAGTTGGAGAAGGAGAAAACGTAACAGTTGGAACTCCAGTTGTAGAAGGAGCTAAAGTTGTAGCTACAGTTAAATCACATGGAAGAGCTGATAAAAAAATTAACTTTAAATATAACAAAAAAACTTACTACAGAAAAAAAGGACATAGACAATCATTTACAGCAATTGAAATTAAATCAATTAATGCATAATTAAGATAGTATTAAAATTATAAAATTAATTTTTGAACTGTGAAAGATGTTGTGGTTTAAATGATAAAAATAGAAACACAAAGACAAAATGGTAGAATAACATATTTTGAAATAAAGGGACATGCAGATTTTTCAGGATATGGAGAAGATGTAATTTGTGCAGCTGTTTCATCGGTGGGACAAATGACGATTAATGGGCTTATTGAAACTTTGAAACTTGAAAAAAAATTGAAGTATGTTGAGAAGGATGGGCTTATTAGCTGTGATTTGAAGGATTCTGAATTAACTGATGAGGAACTGGAAAAGGCGGATATTCTGATTGAATCAATGTATTCATATTTAAAGGCGGTTGCAAGAAGTTATAGTGATTTTGTGAAACTTGGGGATAAAATAGAAGACAAATAATAAAAAATATTAGATTCACAAAAGTAAAATTTGAAAAAAACTATGAATTAAAAACATAAAGAAAAAATCGAGGAGGTTGGAAAATGTTATTAAAATTAAACTTACAGTTATTTGCCTCAAAAAAAGGACAAGGATCAACTAGAAATGGTAGAGACTCTAATCCTAAATATTTAGGAGTAAAAAAATATGATGGAGAAGCTGTAAAAGCAGGAAACATCATTGTAAGACAAAGAGGAAGTAAATTTTATGCTGGAACTAATGCAAAATTAGGAAAAGATTATACTTTATTCGCATTAACTGATGGATATGTAAAATTTGAAAAATTTGGAAAGGGTAAAAAAAGAGTAAGCATTTATCCTGAAAGAGCAGAAGCATAATAAAAAAAATAGTATATTTTTAAAATACTGTCTTAGAAATAGGATGGTATTTTTTTATCATATTGAAAATTAAAAAAGCAAAAATGAAAAAAGAAAAGAGGACAGTTAAGTTGAAAAGAGCGGTTATATTGGATACGAGTGCGATTATGTATAGAAGCCATTTTGCATTAATGGGAATGAAAAATAGCAGCGGAATGTCTACTGGAGCTACATTTGGTTTTATTAATACTTTAGAAAATGTGATTAGGGAGTTTAAACCTGATTATTTAGTGGCTTGTCTGGATGTGAAAAGGGACGAGTTAGAGAGAACTGAAGAACTGGAGACTTATAAAGCACATAGGGAAAGTATGCCAGAAGAGCTTGTTATGCAAATTGATACTATTATGAAGGTTTTGGATGGATATAGGATTCCCAAATATAAGAAGGCTGGACAGGAAGCGGATGATGTTATTGCCACCTTCGCTACAAAATTTTCTAATGATGCTGATGAACAAATTGAGGTTTTTGTAATAACTGGAGATAAGGATTTGGCACAGCTTGTGGATGGCAAAATTAATATTGCTTTGCTTGGAAAAGGGGATAAAAATTCTGCATTTAAGCATATAAAGACTGATGAAGATGTGGTTGAGTATTTGGGAGTTACACCTGATAAGATTCCTGACTTATTTGGGCTTATGGGAGATAAGTCGGATGGGATTCCAGGAGTTACGGGGATTGGTCCTAAAAATGGTGTGAAACTTATTACAGCTTATGGAAACTTGGAAGGAATTTATGAAAATATTGAGGAAATAAAAGGGAAACAGAAAGAAAAATTACTGACTGATAAGGAAAATGCCTTTATAAGTCGGGAACTTGCAACTGTGAAAAGGGAGCTTGATGTTGAATACGATAAAAATAAATTGAAATTTGAGGAAAAGGATTTTGACAGCCTTTTGAAACTTTATGAAGAGCTTGATTTTAAAAGATTTTCTAAAGCTGTGGAAGAAGAAAAGGAAAGATTCTTGCAAAATGGAAATCAAAAGGAACTTACTGAAGAAGAGAAGTTAGTTTTAGAAAAAAATAAAAAAATTGCTGAAGAAAAATTGGAAAAGAGAGACTTGAAAGAGAAAAAGTTGAAAAGCAGGAATTGGAGTATGATAAGGAAAATCCGATTTTTGATGGAATTTCACATTTTTATGAGCATGTGGAGTACGAACATAATTCAGAAATAGATAAAAAAATTGATGAAATTCAAGTTTTAAAAGAAAAGTTGACAATAGAATATGAGGCTCAGAAGAAAAAGGCAGAAGAGATTGCATTAGAAACTCAGAAAACTGAAAAAACTAAGAAAATTAAAGATGAAAAAGTGTATTTTGAGAAAAATTATGGAAAAGTTATTAGCTGGAATGATGCTTATTCTATGATTGAGAAAATGGATAAAAAAGTGGCTATTTTTGAGAATATGCTTGGACTTTCCATTTGTGATGAAAAAACGAATATTGTGCTTTTGGACAGTGAACTTCAAGATATTTTGCAAAATGGAAAACAAGAAAATGTAGAATCTGGAGTACAAATTAACTTGTTTAGTTTAAGTAATAATGTTGATGAAAAGAAAGATAATAAAAAAAATATTGAAAATATTTATAGATTGCTAAGTGAAAAAGAAATTATCGCTTATAATGTGAAAGAATATATGAAAAATGGGGAAAGCGAGTATTTTGGATATTCTGTTGGCGGTAAAACTTATGGGATAAATAATGACAGGTTTGGAATAAAATGTACTGAATATTTTGATATTTTACTTGCAAGATATGTACTTGGGACAGAAAGTTTACAAGAAATTGAGGAAATAATTCTAGATGAGTTTGGTGTTGAGATTGCAACTTTTGAGGAAAAATTTAAGAAGGAGCGAAGAAAGAAGGATTTTAGCGATGTTTCAGATGATGTGATTTGTGAGTTTTTGTCAAAGAGAACGTTTTTTATTTATAAATTGGAAACAATTTTTAGAAACAGATTGCAAAATGAGCAATTTCTAAATATATTTGACAAGCTAGAAAGTCGATTAATACCAGTATTGGCACAAATGGAGGAAACGGGGATAAAAATTGATAAGAAATATTTCAGTGAATTTCAAAATGAACTTGAGCAAAAGTTAAGTACGCTTGAAAATGAGATTCACGAACTTGCCAATGAAAAATTTAATATTGATTCGCCACAACAATTAGGGGAAGTTTTGTTTGAAAAATTACAGCTTCCATCAGGCAAAAAGACAAAAACTGGATATTCAACAAATGTGGAAGTTCTGGAAATGATTGCTAACAATGGAGAATTGACAGAAGACAAACGGATGATTGGGAAAAAGTTGCTGGAATACAGGGCTTATAAGAAATTATTGTCAACTTATATTGAGCCAATTCCAAAACTGGCGGATAAAGATGACAGGATTCATACGACTTTTAACCAAAATGGAACATCTACTGGACGACTTTCATCGGCAAATCCAAATTTACAGAATATTCCTGTAAGAACAGATGATGGAATAAGGATTCGTACAGGTTTTGTTGCAAAGGAAGGGCATAGTTTGATTTCGTTTGACTATTCACAAATTGAATTGAGAGTTTTGGCGGAATTGTCAAAAGACAGGCATTTGGTGCAGGCGTATCAGGATAATCAGGATTTGCATAACCTGACAGCGAGAAAGATATTTTTCAAAACTGAAGAAGATGAAATTTCACGGCACGAGAGAAGTATTGCAAAAGTAATTAATTTTAGTATTCTTTATGGGAAAACACCGTTTGGACTGTCAAAGGAACTGGGGATTACGGTTCAGGAGGCTTCTCAATATATTACAACATATTTTGAGGAATATCCGAGAGTCAGAAAATTTTTGGATATTGTGACAGAAACGGCTAAACTTCATGGTTTTGTGGAAACTTTTTATGGTACGAGAAGATATATTAGCGGAATTAATGCGACAAATAAAAATGTACAGGCACAGGCTGTAAGAATGGCGGTAAATACTGTTGTTCAGGGAACGGCGGCAAATATTATAAAAAAAGTTATGATTGAACTTTATGAGGAATTTAAAAATGATGAAAATATCAAAATGCTTCTTCAAGTTCACGATGAACTGATTTTTGAAGTTCGTGATGAATTTGCTAAGGAATATATGGAAAAAATTGAAAAAATTATGGAAAAAACGGTTAAATTTAAGAAAGTTCCATTAAAAGCTAATGGAAGTGTAGCTAAAAATTGGGGATTATTGAAATAAAAATAAATTTTATATATGAAAAGTATATATATAATATATTTGACTAATTTTTTTAAAATTGCTAGAATGAATTATTAAAGGACACAGGATGTCGAAAATTTAAAATGAAGGAGGTATCAGTATGGATACAGCAAATATCGTTTTTGTTTTATTTTCATCAGCATTGGTGTTTTTAATGACTTTAGGACTAGCATTTTTTTATGGAGGTCTGTGAAGAAGAAAAAATGTCATTAATACAATGATGATGGTTGTAATTCCAATTGCTATTGCAATTGTGATGTGGTTTTTGGCGGGTTATTCTTTAGCGTTTTCTGGAAGTGGCAAATTTGTGGGAAATTTTGGAAATATTTTATTCCATGGAGTAAGCGAAACAGCAAGTACAAAAGGTTATAAAATTCCAGATGCAGTTTTTGCAGTATTTCAGATGATGTTTTCAATAATTACAGTAAGTATTGCAACAGGTGCTGTGACTGGAAGAATAAAATTTGCTCCGCTTTTGATTTTTTCTCCAATTTGGCTAATATTCGTCTATTATCCTTTAGCTCATATGGTTTGGGGCGGAGGACTTCTTGCAAGAATGGGTGCTTTGGATTTTGCTGGTGGAGATGTGGTTCATGTTTCATCAGGAGTATCTGGTCTTGTCCTAGCGATGATTATTGGAAAGAGAAGAGAATTTACGAGAACGGAGTATCGTCCGCACAATGTGCCGTTTGTATTGCTTGGAACAGGAATTTTGGCATTTGGCTGGCTAGGATTTAATACAGGCTCGGCTTTGGAAGTAAATAGTACAGCGATTCACGCTTTTATTACAACAATGTTATCACTTGCCTCGGCAATGTGTTCTTGGGTAATTATTGAAAAGCTAAATAACGGGACTTCGACATTAGTTGGAACGTCAACTGGCCTAGTTGCAGGTCTTGTGGCAATTACACCAGGTGCAGGTTATGTTTCTTATGGTTCGGCGATTTTAATGGGATTATTAGTCAGCCCAATTTGCTATTTTGCAATTTCTAGATTAAAACATAAATTGCAGTATGATGATGCATTAGATGCTTTCGGTTGTCATGGTATTGGTGGAATTTTTGGCGGAGTTGCAACAGCGATTTTTACAATGCCAAATTTGACGCCAGAAAAGGGAAATTTTGGACTTTTATATGGCGGAACTCATCTTTTTGTTGCAACAATTGCTGCCATACTGATAACGGCTGTTTGGTCTGGAATTTTTACATTTATAATAATAAAAATCATTGGAGTATTTATGCCAATTAGAGCTTCGGATAGAGAAGAAGCTGTAGGAATGGATGACAGTGAACATAAGGAAACTGCATATCCAACATTTATGGGATTGGATTCTTAATTTAAGGAGAAAATTATGAAAAAAATAGAAGTAATAATTCGTTCTGACAAATTGGAAGATTTAAAAGATGCATTAACAAAAGCCAAAATAAGAGGAATGACAGTAAGTCAAGTATTAGGACATGGAAATCAAAAAGGCTATGCAGAAAGTTTTCGTGGACAAAAAATTACACCGACATTACTTGCAAAATTAAAAATAGAAATAATAACACAGGATGATAATGTTGAAAGGCTAGTAGATATTATAATAGATGCCGTTTATACAGGAGAAGTTGGTGATGGAAAAATATTTATTTTTCCAATAGATGATGTAATTAGAATCAGAACGAGAGAAAGAGGAAAGGACGCATTATAAGCGTGAGGTAAAGGAGTTAGCTTAAGTAAGAAGCAGCTTTTTTAAAAGTAAAAGATTAAATTGGACTCCTTGCAAAAAATAATTTATTATTTCCAAAAATTTAGGTGATAATAAATAATAGAAAGGAAAAAAATGACTAACACGGCAAAATATTTAAAAGGGCTAAAAGCTGGAATTGGAATGGGAATAGCTTATATTCCATTTGGATTGACAGTTGGACTAATTGCTAAAAACAATGGGATGTATACGATTGTTACGGCAGCAATGTCATTTGGGATTTATGCGGGCGGCTCGGAAGCAATGCTTTTAAAAATGGTATATGAACAGCATTCTACAGCAATAGAAGTTATAATTTCGGTATTTATGATTAATTTAAGATATTTGCTTTTAAATTTGCTAATTTTTAGGCAATTAAAAAGTGGAACAAAATTATTTGAAAAAATATTAGTTGGGGCAGGACTTACTGACGAGACAATAACTTATGCTGTTATACAGGAAGAGAGATCGCCTTGGTATATTATTGGATTAAATACAGTTCCTTATTTATGCTATGCTAGCAGTTCTGTACTTGGGTCACTTTTTGGAAATATGATACCAGAAACATTTCGTGCAAGTTTAAGTTTTATTTTATATTCAATATATTTCAGCCTGTTAGTAATGTCACTACAAAAACTGCCAAAATTTTTTGAAGTTGTACTTTACGTAATTGCAGCAAAATTGGCATTTATGTATTTGCCAGTCCTAAATATGGTAAGCAGCGGCTGGGCAATGATTTTAATTATGATAGGTTCAAGTTTGATATATGCGATAAGACATAGAAAGGATGAGATAAAAGAAAATGAATAATTCTGAAGTTTTTAAAGTAATAGCCATTTCAGCATTGGTAACAGTGTCTTTAAGATTGCTGCCACTGTTTGTGAAAATTCCAAAAAATCCGATAATGAATAAATTTTTTGAGGCATTGCCATATTCGGTGCTGGTACTTATGGTATTTCCAGATATTTTTACTTCAGGTGGAACAAGTCTTTATGACATTGTGAAAATATTAATTGGAATGGTTGCAGTTACTTTTTTGTCGTTAAAAAAATTTGGACTTGGAATTATTGTTTCTGTGTCACTTGTTATAATATTTTTATTTGATTTATTGAAAATTTATCTGTAAAAAATTTGATTAATAAATTAATTGTTTTTTAGACATTTTCAAGTATGTGATTATCAATCAAAATAATACTTTGAATAATTGAATTATTGGTTTCCAAATAAAATATAATGTGATTATTTTTTTAAAATCGGTATATTGTATAAAATAATTTTTTTTGAAATTTCTTATTGAAAAACAAATAAATATTAGGTATAATAATATTATAATAATTTAAATATAAGGAGGATATGAACAAAAATCAAAGTTCATAAAGAATATGGAAGATTTAGAAAAAACTAGAAAAATAATAAAAACAACATTTTTCGTAGCAGTAGTCGTGATTACAGTGCTTCTTGTGTTTCCTCATGATATGAAGCCTAAAGAATGGGAAATCTATGCAAGTAGCTATTTTGTGACTACTCTTGGGCTTACAGTTGTAGGTGCAGCTATTGGGATATTATTTGGAATGTTTTTAGCATTTTTGAAATTCCAAAAAACTGGAAATGAAGTTTTTAACATGATAAAAGATGCAGTTATTGATGAATATGTCGATATAATGCGTGGAACTCCAATGATGTTACAGTTATTGACACTTTCCTTTGTAATAGTAATTTTCAATAATTACTGGGTAGCTGCTATTGCTCTTGGACTTAATAGTGCAGCTTATGTTGAAGAAACAATCCGTTCAGGAATTGAAAGTATCGACAAAGGTCAGATGGAGGCTGCCAGAGCTACAGGAATGCCTTATAAAATGGCAATGAATGAAATTATAATGCCACAAGCTGTAAAAAATATTTTACCTGCTCTTGTGAATGAATTTATAAATTTGTTTAAAGAAACTTCTATTGTAGGATATATCAGCGTTATGGATGTTACAATGAACAGTAAAAGTTTGCAGGCTGCTTATTACAGTATAAAGCCTATACTGCTTACAGGTGTAGTTTACTATGTAAGTGTAAAATTATTCTCATTTATTGGGAAACGATTGGAGATGAAATTAAAGGAAAATGATTAGTTTTAATAAAAAATGCAGAGAACCAGAAGGAATTGATGGAGCTAATGGCAAAGTAAGTAAGGAAATGATAAAAATAAAGGATTTAAAGAAAAAATACGGAAATTTAGAAGTTCTGAAGGGAATTAGCACAGTAATAAAAGAAGGAGAGGTAATTTCCATCATCGGACCATCTGGAAGTGGAAAATCAACTTTTTTACGTTGTATAAATAGGCTTGAAGAGCCAACTTCTGGAGAAATTATAATAAATAATAAAAATATTTTGGAACGTGGAGCAGATATAAACAAAATTAGAGAGGAAATTGGAATGGTGTTTCAGCACTTTAACCTATATCCACATAAAACAGTACTGGAAAATATTACTTTAGGTCCGATTAGGCTAAAAAAAATATCAAAACCAAAAGCTGAACAATTAGCAATGGAATTACTTGAAAAAGTAGGGCTTGCTGATAAAAGAGATGCCTATCCCAATAAATTATCTGGCGGTCAAAAACAAAGGGTAGCGATAGCAAGGGCATTAGCGATGAATCCAAAAATAATTTTGTTTGATGAGCCAACTTCAGCACTTGATCCTGAAATGATAGGAGAAGTTTTAGAAGTTATGAGAGAACTTGCACATGCGGGGATGACAATGATAGTGGTAACACATGAAATGGGATTTGCAAAAAATGTAGCAAATAGAGTGTTTTTCATGGATGGAGGATATATTCTGGAAGATGCAAAGCCTGCTGAATTATTTGAAAATCCAAAGACTGAAAGGGCAAAGGAATTTTTAGATAAAGTGTTAAATCATTAAGTTAAGGACATCTTATACTATTTCCCATTAAAACAATGGAATTATTGTAAATTTAGTTTAGTAAGGAGTCAGTTCCCTTGTCAGAAAATAAATAAAGCAAGTTTTATTTTTTAAATAGGATTTAGTATCAATAAATAACAGAGAGGTAATAAAATATGAAAAAAATATTAATAATAGTTGCAATGATAATTTTCGGAATTTTATCTTGTGGAAATAAGAATAGTGCTGGTAATAAGGGAACAAAAAAACTTGTGGTAGGAACGGATGGAGTATTTCCTCCATTTGGATATATTGAAAAGGGAGAGCTTGTCGGATTTGATATTGATTTAATAAAACAAATTGGAAAGGATTTGGGATATGAAATTGAAATGAAAGTTCAGCCATTTGATGCTCTTATTCCATCATTAAAGGCAGGGAAATTAGACGCAATTATCTCTGGAATGAGTGCAACTGAAGAACGTAAAAAATCAGTTGACTTTACAGATGAATATTACAAGTCAACACAGATGTTTCTTAAAAAGAAAGGAAATAATAAAATTACTTCAATAGAAAGTTTAGCTGGTAAAAAAATTGGAGTTCAATTGGGGACAATTCAAGAATTAGAAGCTAGAAAAATAAAAAATGCAAATGTTGTGACAAACGATGCAACTATTAATTTGATACTGGATTTAAAAAATGGTAAAACAGATGCGGTAATTTTGGAAAATATTGTTGCAAAGGAATTTATTAAAAAAAATCCTGACATAGAAGTTTTTTATGAAGAAAAATTGCCTTATGGCATGGCAATTGCTTTTAATAAAGGGAAAAATACAGAAATCATTAAGAAAATAAATGAAGACTTAAAAAAGTTAAAGGAAAATGGGAAATATGATGAATTAGTTAAAAAATATGGTTTGGAAATTAAAAAAGATTAGAAAAGTAAACTAATGAATTAAGAAATTAAAATAAAAAATAGAATTTTCTTAAAAATTGTAATTTATAGAATTAATTTTATTTATGATAAAATCTTTTTAGATAAATTTAACTTATAGTTAGTGATTATTGAATTAAGATTATTAAAAAATAGAAAGCGAGGAAAAAATATGAAAAAAATATTTTTAGTGTTGGCATTGTTAATTTTTGGGATTATGTCGTGTGGAAAAAAGGACAATGGTGAGAAAAAATTAAGAGTTGGGTTAAATGCGGTTTTTGCTCCATTTGAATATGTTGAAAATGGAAAAATAACAGGATTTGATATCGATATGATTAATGAAATTGGGAAAAATCTTGGATATAAAATTGAAATTATGGATCAGTCATTTGATGGACTTATTCCATCATTAAAGGCAGGGAAAATTGATATTATTGTTTCTGGAATGAGTTCAACTGAACAAAGAAAAAAATCAGTTGATTTTACAGATGATTATTTTATTTCTAAAGAAACTTATTTGAGAAAAAAAGGTAATAATTCAGTTACTCCAAATAGCTTAAGTGGTAAAAAGATTGGAGTACAGTTAGGGACAATTCAAGAAATTGAAGCAAGAGCCATTAAAGGTGCTACAGTTGTGCCAAATGAAAGTACTGTAAATATAATTTTAGATTTAAAGGCAGGGAAAATTGATGCAATTATTTTAGAAAAGGCAGTTGCTACTGAATATATGAAAAAAAATCCAGAAATGGAAATTTTTGATGAAAAACCTGCTTCAATTGGAATGGCAATGGCTATTGATAAGGGAAAAAATCCAGAATTGATAAAACAAATAAATGCTGAACTGAAAAAAATGAGAGAAAATGGAAAATATGATGAATTAATCAAGAAATATGGTTTAGAAAATAGTCAAAAATAACTATATAGAAGGAGGAAGAATAAATTATGAAAAAACCAACATTAGTTGCAGTTTCTTCAATGGTGGCAATGACAGTACCTCTAGCTTCTGAAAAAATAACTACTGCTGAAATGCGAAAAGATATAATACGTCCAAATGTGGCGGATATACAGCAAGATGCAAAAGATGTTCCTACATTAGACACACCAAATCCTGAAAGATCATCCTCAAAAACTAATTCACCTGAAGATAATCCTGATTTAATAACAGTTATATTGAAAGACGATGGTAGCGGAACAAAAATTGTTAATGATGATAAGGCTTCGTCTTCACAAAATTCTGAAAAAACGCAGTCTCAATCTGAAAAAGAAAGTTCATTATTAAATTCACAACCTGAAGTCTTTGAAATTCAAAAAGAACCTATAAATAACCCTGAAAGAGTGCAAATGTCAAAATCAGAAATTATTTCTTTAAGTTCAGATGAGTTAAATTTTCATAAAAACAGTACTGACTTAAAAAAAGAGTCTTATCCTGTATTAAATGACATAAAAGATTATATTGAAAGAAATGATTTTCTTGTATCAATTATTGGATATACTGATACAAGTGGTATGGCTTCATATAATAAGCGATTGTCACTTAGAAGAGCTGAGATAGTTAGTTCAAAATTGATAGAATTAGGACTTTCAAAAGATAGAATAGTTGCAATAATGGGGCGTGGCGAAAATAATCCAGCTAAAAGCAATGAAACAAATGGAGGAAGAGGAAAAAATCGTAGAGTTGAATTTAGATTTGTAAAAAAAGGACAGGTTTAAAAACTGTCCTTCTTTTTTGTCTTTTTTAATTCATTTTATTTTTTTGACTTTTTTTCTATTTTTTTATTATTAGAAGTATCACTGCTAAAAATATCTCTAAAAAATCCAACTTCCAGCTCTTTTGAAAATACATTTTTTAAAATGATCATTACTATAGGCCCGATTAAGAATCCAATTACTCCAAAAATCTTAAATCCTGAATACATAGAAATTAAAGTAATTAAAGGGTGGACTCCTAAATTTTGACTTACTAATTTTGGTTCCAGCATTTGTCTAACTGATAGGACAAATAGATAAATTATTATCAGAGCAATTCCAAGTTTTATGTCTGATAATGCAAAAGAAATTACTGCCCAAGGGATTAGAATTGTTCCTGCTCCTAAAATTGGTAATGCGTCAATTAAACAAATTATTATGGACATTAGTAGGGGATAAGGTACGTTTAACCCTAAGAATGACAATAAATTTAGGCATATTAGAAGTTCAAAAAAACAAATTGTCATCAAAATAATTTGTGCCTTAATATAAGAACCAAGAACTGTAAACATATCTGTTTTTATATTGAAGACCTTGTCTAGCCATGATTTTGGAAGCTGTTGCTCCAAAAAAGTTACAATTTTATCTCTGTCAAGGCTAATAAAGAAAGTTGCCAAAATTGTAATACAGATATATAAAATAACAGTTGGGATTGATGTAATAAAACTGATTAAACCTTTTATAAATAGTCCAAGTTTTGCAGAACCTGTAGAAATAAAACTATTTATTGTTTCATTTATTTGTTTTGTAAAGCCTGACGGGAAATTTCCCAGATAGGCATAAATTTTTTCCATGCCACTAGCCCACAATTTTTGTGTCATTTCACTATAACTGTTAAGATTTTGAGATAATTTATAAATTTCACTTATTAATTTTAGTGATCCCCAGCCAATAATTCCAAAAAATATAAGTAAAAATGATATAATTGAAATTATTGTTGAAAGTTTTTTTGAAAGTTTTAGCTTTTTTTGTAAAAAACGTGTAAATGGTTGTGTTAATATTGAAAAAAATAGTGCTATTGTAAATGGAAATAGAAATATTCCCAATTTAAATACTAAAAACACGACTATTAAAATCAAAGCAATATACACGAGAAAGTATAATTTTTTAAAGTCAAAATTTTTGTAACTTGCCATATTGAGTTGCTCCTTTTTTTATTTTTTATAAAACATAGCAAAATTGATTTAAAACTGAACTTAAAATCATGGGATATTTAATTTATAATCATTTAATCAAGAGAGTTAAATCCTTTTAAAATCACATCTATTTAATAACTAATCTGGCTTCATATTATAATTAACTAAATATTATTGTGTTTTTATAGAGTTCAGTATAAAAATAATTTAAATATATTATATAATAAATATGATAAATTGTAAATCTATAATTTAAAAAACTTAAACCTGCTAAGGATTTGAGTATATATTGAATTGTGTCTTGATTTATGGTAAGATATTAGATATAAAATTGCAAATTTATGAGGAGGAAATATGTATAAAGTTTTAGTTGGTGAATATATTGATGATGAAGCAGTTGCTGGACTGCAAAAGGCTAGAGATGTAAAAGTTGATGTAAAAGTTGGAATTTCACGCAAAGAAATTTTAGAAATAATTCATGAATACGATGCCTTGATTGTGAGAAGTGTTATAAAAGTGGATAAAGAACTGCTAGACAAAGCTAAAAATCTAAAAATAGTAGGACGTGCTGGAAATGGAACTGATAATATTAATATCCCTGAAGCAACTGCACACGGTGTAATTGTAGCAAATACTCCAGACAGTAATACAGTTTCAGCTTGTGAAATCGCTATTGGACTTATGATTGCTTCTTCCAGAAATATTGTTGCAGCAAATAATTTTATTAAAAGTGGAAAATGGGAAAGAGAAATTTTCGTAGGAAATGAATTATTTGAAAAAACATTAGGAATTATCGGACTTGGAAGAATTGGAGGATTAGTTGCTACCAGAATGAAAGCATTTGGAATGAAACTAGTTGCTTATGATCCATACATTTCAGATGAAAGATTTAAGAGATATAGCTGTGAAAAGGCTAAAACGTTGGATGAATTAATGGAAAAGGCAGATGTAATAACTATTCATACTCCTAAAACAAAGGAAACTGTGGATATGATAAACGCTGAAAATATTCACAAGTTAAAGGATGGAGTAAGACTTGTAAATGCGGCACGTGGAGGACTTTTTAACGAAGAAGCTGTGGCAGAAGGATTAAGAAATGGAAAAATCGCAAGTTTTGGATATGATGTACATGCTGTTGAACCACGTTCAGAATGTGTTTTATATGAATTTGACAATGTGGTTACAACTCCACACATTGGAGCAACAACTTATGAAGCACAGCGAAATGTTGGAACTCAGGTTGTAAAGCAGGTATTGAATGGACTTCGTGGAGAAATAGTTGAAACAGCTGTGAATTTGCCTGCAATTGGAAGAGAAGAATTTTTAATTGTAAAACCATATATAAATCTAGCTGAAAAATTGGGAAAAATTTATTTTCAAATTGAAAAAACTCCAATTACAAATGTTGCCATTAATTATTATGGAGAAATTGCAGAACAAGAAACAGCTCTTGTAGATTCAACTGCAATTAAAGGAATTTTAGAGCCTGTACTAAAGGAAGAAGTAAATTACATTAATTCAAAACCATTAGCTGAAAAAAGAGGAATTAATATTTCAATAAATAAAAAAGATCATAAATACAAAAATTATTCTTCAGCAATAGAATTTGTAATAACAAATGAAGAAGGTAAAAAAATCTACGTTGTTGGAACAATTGGGATGAATAATGAAGAAAGAATCATAAGTATAAAAAATCACGATGTAGATATGGCAATTTCAGATAATATGATTTATTTAGGAAATGAAGATGTGCCAGGAGTTATCGGAGCTGTAGGGGCAACTTTAGGAAGAGGAAATATAAATATTGCCACAATGAATGTAGGTAGACGTGAAAATAGTGCAATTATGCTTTTAACAGTAGACAGTGAGGTTGGAAGAAGAGCATTGAAGGCACTACGAGAATTGAGTCAAATAAAATGGGCTCATTACTTGGATTTGACAATATAGTATTTTTTGAAAGTTGATAATTAGCAAATGGATGCAAGTAAGTATTTTAAGGAATTGAAAAAATTAATAAAGAAGGTAGATTTTTTAAATTATTTGAAAATAATTTTTCTGACAGTATCAATAGTATTATCTAAAAATAATTTATTTTTTATAACAAATGCAGGTTTAATATTTTCTATTTTAAATTCTTTTGTAAAAAAAGAAAATGATAAATTTGGAAATAAATTTGTTTTTGATTTTGAAATTTTTATTTTCCAAAGCATTACTTTATTTTATTTGAATAGACAGACATTATTAATGGGAATAAAATTATTCGACATTGAATATTTTTCAAAAATTATACTAAATGCAAGATATTTAAACGGAGAACTTCTGTTTTTTATACTATTTGGTCTGCTATATATATTTATAAGAAAAAAGAGCAAGGCATACAAGTATTATATTTGTATAATAGTTTTATATTTCTGTTTATTTGAAGATATATTTCATACAGGATTTTCATTATTAGGAATAAATTATTGGATAGGTTTATTATTTATTTTTGTAAATATAATATTTTTACCTACATTTATTGATTTTGTAATTATTTCATTAGCTGTATTGTATTTTATGAAAGATAATAAAAATTATAAAGTTATGTATTTATTATTAATATTTTGTTGTATTTTTAGATTGAGTCTTGCTGCAAGGCTATTCTTATAGAAATTATGATGATAAAAAGAAAGGAATAAAGATGGGTTTAAAATTTAAGGTAAAAGTGCCGGGAACATCGGCCAATATTGGTGTAGGTTATGATTGTTTAGGAGTTGCATTGGATTATTTTTTGGAACTCGAAGTAGAAGAAAGCAATAAAATTGAATTTTTGGAAAATGGAAAGCCATTTTCAATTCCGATTGAGGATAATTTAATTTTTGAAGCGATAAAATATACTGAAAAGCATTTGGTAAAAAATATTCCAAGCTATAAAGTAAACATTATAAGAAACGATATTCCAATTTCACGTGGACTTGGGAGCAGCTCATCAGCTATCGTTGCTGGGATTTTGATTGCAAATAAATTTGCGGGAGATGTGCTGGATATTAACGAAGTAGCAAAACTTGCTGTGGAAATGGAAGGACACCCTGACAATGTAGTACCTGCGATTTTTGGAGGAATGGTACTTACTGCTCACGATAAGGAAAACCTTGTTTACAGTTCATTAATAAATTCAGACGATTTATGTTTCTATGTAATGATTCCAGATTTTAAATTATCAACAGAAAAAGCAAGAAGCGTCTTACCAAAAATGTACCTAGTTTCTGATGCAATAAACAACATCTCAAAACTAGGATTACTTGTAAATGCTTTTAACAAAGGAGAATATGACAACTTACGTTTCCTTTTAGGTGACAAAATTCACCAGCCTTACAGATTTGCATTAATAAACAATTCAGAAAAAATCTTTGAAGCATCTAAAAAACACGGTGCTTTAGGAGAATATATAAGCGGTGCAGGTCCAACTTTAATTTCATTAAATTACGATAATGATGAATTTTTAGAAAATATGAAAAAGGAACTTGCAAAATTATCAGATAATTGGACTATCGAGAAGAAGAAGATTAATTTGAAGGGTGCGGAGGTTTATTAGAAACTATACAAACTTAGAATTTAATAAAATAAATATCCTGAGCTGTTAATCTTTCTTTGTTATTAGAAAATAGTATAAATTAATTCAAGGAGAGATTATCATGGCTATAATTGTAAAAAAAGGTGAATTAGCAAAAATAAATAAAGGAATGTCACAAAAAGGGTTGGTTGAAAGATGTACTTATACAGTAAAAGAATTTCCAAAAAGCAATCTTTCAAAAAAGGCTGAAGAAGCCTTGAATAAAATATTTTCATCTATGAAGTAAAATTAATGGAAGTAGATTTGAAGAAGGATACTAAATTACAAAATTTGTTTTTTGGTATCTTTTTATTTATGATAATAATTTTTAAAAAAAAATTTTGAAAAATCAAAAAAATGTGGTACAATAAGTTTGTAGTAAAAATTCCTACCACTACTAAAAATTAAAAAAGCAGAGAAAAACCTATCCAAAGCCAATAAACATGCACGTTAGGAGTTACGGAAAATATCAAAAAGACAGCAAAAAATGATAAAAATTAAGCCAAAAAATACGATTTTAATGTCTGAAAAAATCTCTGTAACACTTATAAATAAAGGATTTTCTCAAAAGTACGGGTTAAAGTAAGTTATCCATTAAAACAAGGATTGAAACAATACAACACCAATGTCACTATCCGTAGGAATATTAGGTTAAAGTAAGTTATCCATTAAAACAAGGATTGAAACCTTGTTTCCTCCAGGGTTTGGTAAGACCTTCACAAAGAAGGTTAAAGTAAGTTATCCATTAAAACAAGGATTGAAACTCCTATAAAATTTAGGTTTATGCTTTCGCCTATAATAAGAAGTTAAAGTAAGTTATCCATTAAAACAAGGATTGAAACTGGTGAAAATGTACTTTTATACATAGTATCTAAATCTGTTAAAGTAAGTTATCCATTAAAACAAGGATTGAAACATATCAATATATTTTCTAACTGCTAACCATAATTGGTTAAAGTAAGTTATCCATTAAAACAAGGATTGAAACGAATTAACCACTACATCATAATGTGCTTTTGGTACATATTGTTAAAGTAAGTTATCCATTAAAACAAGGATTGAAACCCCCCTGGTCCGAAATTCGCAACAGTGTTTTTCTTTAAAGTTAAAGTAAGTTATCCATTAAAATAAGGGTTAAAAAACAACAACTTTTGTATAAGGTTATTTTTTTTGTTATAAAAAAAATAGGGGGTTGAAAAAAAAGTAAAAATGTGTTATTATAATTATAGAAAATAATTTTAGGTAGAGAGTGGGTTAGCCCACTCTTTAGTTTTAGATATGAGGTGTAATTTTATGGAACAGATTTTAAATGAGTTTGAGAAGAAAATCGAATCGCATTTAAAGGAAATGAATCTGGAGTTGGCAGATTTGGAATATGTGAGGGATGGGGGATATAATTATTTGAGAGTGTATGTGGAGAAAATGGATGGGACTACGACACTTGATGATTGTATTGATTTTAGCCGTGAGATTGATGGAATTGCGGATGAATTGATCGAAGAGAAGTTTTTTCTGGAGGTTTCGACGCCTGGGGTTGAGCGTAGATTGAAAAAACCTAAGGATTTTGTGAGATTCTTGGGAGAGAGAATTAACGTTCAGGCTAAGAGCAATATTGAAGGGACAAAGAAATTTATAGGAAAATTGGAAAAATTTGAAGATGATACGGTTTTTCTTTTGGACGATAAGTTGGAAAAAATAGTGGAAATACCACTTTCTAAATTAAAGAAAGCAAATTTAATATATGAATTACCGAATGGCATATTAAATAGTGAGGAGGAATGATGAAAGGGCGAGATCAAAAAATATTTTTGGAAGCACTTGATGAACTGGAAAAGGAAAAGGGAATTTTAAAGGAAGAATTGCTGGAAACAATAGAAACTGCATTGCTTGCGGCATATAAGAAGAATTATGGTGAAAAGGATAATGTAAAAGTAACTATAAATAGAAATAGTGGAGATGTGAAGGTTTATTCGCAAAGACTGATTGTGGAAAATGTAGAAAATCCTGAAGAGGAAATTAGTCTGGAAGATGCAATTTCTGTGAAAAAACGTGCTAAGCTGGGAGATATTCTGGATTTTGAAATTAATGCGGAAAGTTTTAAGAGAAATGCGATTCAGAATGCAAAGCAGATTGTCGTGCAAAAGGTTAGGGAATGTGAAAAAAGAAATATTTTTAATAAGTTTAAGGAAATTGAAAATTCAATTGTATCTGCAAATGTCAGAAAAACTGATGAAAAGGGAAATTTATACGTTGATATAAATGGACTTGAAGCGATTGTGCCACAAAAGGAATTGTCGCCGATGGATAAATTTGTGCAAGGGGACAGAATTAAGATATTTATTGGAGAAGTTGAGGAAGCGACTAAGTTTACAAAAACTTTTGTTTCTAGAAAATCTGAAGAATTGCTGCGTGGACTATTGGAACTTGAAGTACCTGAAATTTATGAAGGTATAATTGAAATTAAGAATATTGCAAGGGAAGCTGGAAGCCGTTCTAAAGTGGCAGTTTATTCAAGTGATGAGAATTTGGATGTAAAAGGTGCCTGTATTGGGCGGAATGGTATGAGAATCCAAACTATTATTGATGAGCTGCAAGGAGAAAAGATTGATGTTGTTCTTTGGAATGAAGATGTTAGGGAATTTGTAAAAAATGCTTTAAATCCTGCACAAGTTTTATCTGTGGAGGTTGTTGAAGAAGGTGAAAACGATCTAAAAGTTGCAAAAGTAGTTGTTGCAGAAAATCAATTATCACTTGCGATTGGTAAAAAAGGACAAAATTCAAGACTTGCAGCAAGACTATGCGGCGTAAAAATTGACATTCATACAGGATCAGATGAAATGGCTGGAAGCGAAGAAGATGAACTTGAAGAAAAAAGTGCATTTCAAGATTCATTAGATGAAACAGAAAATATTGAAAAAACTAGTGATTCGCAAAATGATATTGAAGTTGAAGAAAGTGCATTTGCAGGGCTTAGCGAAGATAATGAATAGGGACAATTAGACAGTTGTAAAAGTGAAAAGTTATAATTAAGATTAAGTTTTTTATTAGAAGCTCAAAGTAAAAAAATTGAAATTTCGATTAATAGCTTTTACAATATAGTTAAAATTGTATCGAACAAGGAGGTAATTAGGAAGTTTGGATACAGTTGATGGAAAGAATTTAGAAAATAAAAAAAATGATAAAATGGATAAAGAGAAAAGTAAACCTGAAAGAATGTGTATTTGCTGCAGAAGGAAGGGTAAAAAATCTGAATTTTTTAGAATTTCTGAGCAAAATGGGAAATATATTTTTGACAGGGAAATGAAAGTGCAGGCAAGAGGATTTTATGTCTGTAAAACGAATGAATGTGTTGAAAGGCTTTCAAAAAATAGAAAATATAAGATTGAAATTGAGCAGCTTGTAAAAATGCTGGAGCAAATAAAGTTTGAAAAAAAAAGTATAATTGATATTTTAAAGCCGATGAAAAATTCTGAATATTTTGTTTTTGGGATTGATGAAACAATTGATGGAGTGAAAAAGGGGAAAGTGAAACTTTTGATAATTCCTAGGGATATAAGGGCAAAATATATTGAAGAATTTGAAAAATTAAAGGAAAATTTTAATTTTGATATTATATTTGTTGAAAAAAAAGAGGAATTGATAAGACTTTTTTCAAGGGATGTAAATGTTGTCGGCATTTTCAATAAAAAAGTAATAAAAGGAATATTAAGCAAAGTGGAGGTGATGAATGGATGAAAGTGCATGAATTAGCAAAGGAAAATGGTTTTACGGCATCTAAATTTATGGAGGAAATCCGAAAATTTGGAATTGATAAAAAACATCACATGAATGTGCTAAGCAGTGAAGAAGTGGATTTAATACGGAAAAAACTTCAAAAGGGTGTTCAGAATCAAAATCAAAATGATAGCAGTAAAACTGAAAATCTGAATAAAAATGAAGAAAAACTAAAAGAAACTGCTGTAAAACGGTAAATAATCATTCAGACAATCAAAAAAACAATAATATTGGGCAAAATAAATCAAATGAACTAAAAAATATTAACAAAAATTATGATAATCCAAAACAAATATTGGAGAAAAAGCAAAATAATAATTTAGATAATAATAAAAATAAATTTGATAAAAACGAAAATAAAAAGAAAATGGAGATGAAAGTTAATTTGAGTAGTCAGAATAATAATAAACGAAATGAAATAAATAAAGATAAGCAAAATTATCAGAATAGAGATAGCCGAGATAACAGAGAAAACAGAACGAGAAACTTCCAAAATAGGGATAACCGGAACAGAGAAGGATTCAAGCGAGACGGAAGAGACAATAGCTTTAGAAAAGACAATAGAAGTTTTAATAGGGAAGGAAATAACCAGCCAAGAGATAATCGAGATAACAGAGGTTTTCAAAATAGAGACAACAGAGATAGCCGAGATAACAGAGAAAACGGAACGAGAAATTTCCAAAATAGAGATAATCGGAACAGAGAAGGATTCAAGCGAGACGGAAGAGACAATAGCTTTAGAAAAGACAATAGAAGTTTTAATAGGGAAGGGAATAACCAGCCAAGAGATAATCGAGATAACAGAGGTTTTCAAAATAGAGACAATAGAGATAGTCGTGATAACAGAGAAAACGGAACAAGAAACTTTAGGGATAGACAGGATAATAGAGGATTTTCCGATAGAGGCGGATTTAACAGAGATAGAGATGACTTTAGAAGAGACAATAAGAATTTTTCTAGCGGGAAAAAAGATGCACAATCTGAAATTCCAGCAGCATCAGTTACTGAAAAGGGAAAAGCTGGTGGAAAAGGAAAAGGAAAATTTGAAAAGAAAAAATACGAAAAGAATAGAAGAGATAGAGAACAGCATGAAAAAGAGCTTCGTTCTGATTTTAGAAAAGACGACAAAAAGAAAAAGAAAAATAAAAAACATGAAAAAGCTGTCAAGGATGAAATTGTTAGAATTGAAGGAGAGAGCATAGGAATGATAACAATTGGAGATGAAATTGTTATTAAAGATCTGGCTGAAAAATTGGGAATTAATGTTTCTGATATAATTAAAAAATTCTTTATGGAAGGGAAATTGCTTACGGCAAATGCAATTTTATCATTTGAAGAGGCTGAAGAAGTGGCTCTTGACTATGAAGTAATCGTGGAAAAGGAAATAGTCGAAGAAATTAGTTATGGTGAAAAATATCATCTTGAACAAGAGGATAGGGAAGCTGAACTTGTTACAAGAGCACCTGTTATTACGATCATGGGACACGTTGACCACGGTAAAACATCACTGTTAGATGCGCTTAGACATACAAATATAATGGGTGATGAAGCTGGAGGAATTACGCAAAAAATTGGAGCTTACCAAGTAAATTGGAAAGGTCAGAGAATTACATTTATTGATACTCCAGGACATGAGGCGTTTACTGAAATGAGGGCAAGAGGTGCGAACATTACGGATATCTCGATTCTGATTGTAGCGGCTGATGATGGGGTAAAACCTCAAACTGTGGAAGCTATTTCGCACGCTAAGGAAGCTGGTGTGCCAATAATCGTTGCCATTAACAAAATTGATAAGCCAGGTGCAGATCCTATGAAGGTTAGGACTGAATTGACTGAATACGGTCTGATGTCGCCTGAATGGGGAGGAACTACCGAATTTGTTGAAATTTCTGCCAAAAAGAAAATTAATTTGGAAGAACTTCTTGAAACAATATTAATTACAGCAGAACTTGAAGAATTGAAGGCAAATCCAAACAAACGTCCTAAAGCAGTTGTCGTGGAATCAAGGCTGGACCCTAAAATGGGAGCAGTTGCCGATGTGCTTGTGCAGGAAGGAACACTTAAAATTGGAGATGTATTCGTAGCAGGGGAATCTCACGGTAGAGTTCGTTCAATGCTTGATGACAGAGGTAAGAAAATAAATAAGGCAATTGTTTCGCAGCCTGTGGAAATTACAGGATTTAACGTTGTGCCAAATGCGGGAGATATTCTGTATGGTGTAGAAAGTGATAAGCAGGCTAAGAAAATTGTAGAGGACTTTATTAGAGAGAAAAAAGTAAACGAACAAAACAAGAAAAAGCATATTTCATTGGAAAGTTTGTCGCAAGAATTAGAAGAGCAGGAATTAAAAGAATTGAAATGTATCATAAGAGCCGATTCAAGAGGATCTGTTGAAGCATTAAGGGAATCACTTGAAAAACTTAATACCGAAAAAGTTGTTGTTAACGTAATTCAAGGAAGTGCTGGAGCAGTAACTGAAGGGGACGTAAAACTTGCAGAAGCCTCAAATGCAATTATAATCGCATTTAACGTGCGTCCAACAACACCAGCCAGAATTATTGCCGAAAAAACTGGAGTAGAAATTAGAAACTATAACGTAATTTACCACGCAACTGAAGAAATAGAGAAAGCGATGAAAGGAATGCTTGATCCTGAGTTTAAGGAAGTTTACTTTGGGCGAATTGAAGTTAAGCAAGTGTTTAAAGTGTCAAATGTTGGAAATATCGCTGGAGCTGTTGTTGTTGACGGGAAAGTTACAAAAGACTCTAAAATCCGTGTAATTCGTGATGGAATTATTATTTTTGATGGGGAATTAGGCTCATTGAAACGTTTCAAGGATGATGTGAAGGAAGTTGTAATGGGACAGGAATGTGGAATTGGTATTCAAGACTTTAATGATATTAAGGCTGGAGATATTATCGAATCGTATATTATGGAAGAAATCCCAAGATAACGAAGATAGGTGATAATTTTATGAATGATAGAAGAAAAAAAGGACTGGAAAAAGAAATTTCAAGAATCATTGGAATGACACTTTTGACAGAGATAAAAAATGAAAAAATAAAAAATCTTGTTACAATTCACAAGGTAGAACTTACGAAAGATGGAAGATATCTTGATCTGACATTTTCAATACTTGATTTGAAAAATAATATAAATAAAGAAAAAATTATTGAAGATTTGAATAAATTAAAAGGATTTTTTAGAAAAAAAATTGGATCACAATTGACAGTAAGATTTGTTCCAGAAGTGAGAATTCATTTGGATGATAGTGTTGAATATGGTGTAAAGATAGCTTCAATATTAAGTGAAATAAAAAAAGAAAATAGTGATACTGAATAGAATAAAGATGCAAAAAGGCTTTAAAATTAGGATTTCAAAAAATAATTTAATAAAATCTAATTACTGAATATAGAAATTTTAGTAAAATTCTGATTTTAAGGTGTTTAATTATACAAAAAAGGAAGCGATTAATCTTGTAATGAAGTGGGAATTAAAAAGCTATGATAAAAATTATTTGGTATCAAAAAGTTCTGAATTTGGTGAAAGTAAATTAATTTCAAGGCTTCTTTTAAACCGAGGAGTTAATACAAAGGAAAAGGTACATAAATTTTTAAATTCAGATAAAAAGGATATTCATAATCCATTTTTGTTTGAAGATATGGAAAATGCAGTTAAAAGAATACAAAAGGCTGGGAAAAATAAAGAAAAAATTATAGTTTATGGGGATTATGATGTTGATGGAATTTCTGGAGTGGCATATTTGGTAATGATGCTGAGAAGATTAGGATTAAATGTAGATTATTACATTCCAAATCGGGTTCATAAAGGAACTGGCATAAATAAGCATGTTTTGGCATTTCTGAAAAAATGGGATGCAAAGTTGTTTATAACGGTTGATACGTCCATAAATAATCTTGAAGAAATATTAATGCTTAAAAACAGAGAGATTGACATAATTATAACGGATCATCATAGGCAAACTGGCATTTTTGAAAACGAGGAAGAAAATCTTGGAGTTCTTACAATAAATCCAAAAAGTAGTAAAAATTATCCAAATAAATTTTTATCTGGCTCTGGAGTAGCTTTTAAACTTGCAGATGCAGTATATGAAACTTATGGCGCAAATAAAAAGATATTGTATGATTATTTGGATATTATAATGATTGGGACGGTTGCAGATGTTGTGCCGATGACTGATGAAAATAGATTTATCATAAAAAAAGGATTAAGTAATCTAAAAAAAACGAAAATAAAAGGTTTGAAGTATATTATTAACTATTTAAAGATAAATCCGAAAAATATAACAACTAGCGATATTGGATTTTTTGTAGCACCAATTTTTAATGCACTTGGGAGAATTGACAACTCAAAAATTGTTGTAAATTTCTTTATTCAAGAGGATGATTTTAAACTTTTCTCAATAATTGAGGAAATGAAACGTGCCAATAAAATTAGGCGTTATTTGGAAAATGAGATTTATAATGAATTGGAGGAAAAAATACAGCGACTGGAACGTCCAAAGTATATTTTTATGAAAAGTAGAAAATGGCATTCTGGCGTAATTGGTGTTGTTTGTTCAAGAATTTCCATAAAATATAATATTCCAGTAATTTTGGTTTCAATAAAAAATGGATATGGGAAGGCATCTTGCAGAAGCATTGAAGGAGTTAATATTTTTGATATTTTAAAAAGTGTTTCAAATAAGCTGGAGCGATTTGGAGGACATGATTTGGCGGCAGGATTTCTTGTTTCTGAAAAATATTTAGGTGAAATAGAAAAACATCTGCGGAATAAACTTGCTATAAAAAATAGAGGAAATGTTCAAAAAATACTTTATGTGGATGCTTGGCTGAATATTGAAAATTTGAATAAAAGAAAACTGCATGACATAAATAGGCTTTCACCTTTCGGTCTGGATAATCAAGAGCCTAACTTTATGGATGCTGATGTAAATTTTTTGAATTTAACAAAGTTTGGAATAAATAATCGGCATTTTAAAGGATTTGTCAGAAAAAATAACCGTATCATTTCGGTAATTGGCTATAATTTAGGACATAAATTAAAAACAAATAATTTTTACAAGAAAAAATTTAAAATAGTTTATACTCCAATATTTAAGTCTGTTCATTCAGATTTATTTATTGAATTAAAAATAAAGGATTTTAAATAATTAAATTAATTAATATAAATTATATATAATAAAAAATTTTAGGAGGAATTAAAGAAATGGCAGTAAAAAAATTAAATGAAACAACTTACGAAGTATCAGTAGTTAGAGAAGGAGAAGAATTAAAACATTTAAAGGAACATGTTTTAGTACATTTTAAAGATGCAAAAGTTGACGGATTCCGTCCAGGACATGTACCTGCGAAAGTTATTGAAAATAAATTTAAAAAGGAAATTGAAGGGGAAATCTTAAATCATATTATTTCTGATGAATATAGAAAAGCAGTTGCAGAAAATGAATTAAAACCAATTGCTGATATTAAACTTGAAAAATATGAACATAACGATGACAAAGTAGAGATTGTATTTACAATACCTGTATTGCCTACATTTGAGCTAGGGCAATATAAAGGTGTGGAAGCAGAAAAGGAAAATGTAGAAGTTACAGATGAAACTGTAAACGAAGAAATCGAAAGATTAAAAGAAAGTGCCACAAAATTAAAAGAAATCGCAGAAGATGAAGAAGCTAAAAATGATGATGTTGTAAACATTAACTTTGAAGGGTTTATAGATGGAGAAGCATTTAATGGAGGAAAAGCTGAAGGGTATGACTTGACATTAGGTTCTCACAGCTTTATTGACACTTTTGAAGATCAAATTGCAGGACACAAAAAAGGTGATGAATTTGATGTAAACGTTACATTCCCTGAAAATTATGGAGCTGCAAACTTGTCTGGAAAACCAGCTTTATTTAAAGTAAAAGTAAATTCAATTAAGAGAAAAGAAGAAGCTGAATTAAATGATGACTTGGCAAAAGAATTAGGATTTGATTCTGTTGAAGATATGAAAAATAAAACTAGAGAAAATATTATAAAAAGAGAAGAAACAAGAGCAGAAAATGAATTTAAGAACAAAGTTGTAGAAGCAGTAGTAAATGCAACAGAAGTTGAAGTTCCAGAAGCATTAGTTCAAAGAGAAATTGACTACCAAATCAATAGATTTGCACAACAATTGCAAATGCAAGGAATGAAATTGGAACAATATTTCCAAATGACTGGACAAACATTGGAAACAATGAGAGAAAGTTCAAAGGAAAATGCTGAAAAAGCTGTAAAAACAGAATTAGTATTAGCTGAAATTGCAAAAGCTGAAGAAATTAAAGCAACTGATGAAGAAGTATCAAAAGAAATTGAAAAATTGGCTGCAATGTACGGACTTGAAAAAGATGCATTGATCGCTGATGTAAGAAAAAATGGAAACTATGAAAGATTTATTGATGAAACAAACTACAGATTAGTAAATCAAAAAACAATTGATTTATTAGTAAACGAAGCAAAAGTTAAATAGTAATTTTTTAAATTACAGATTAAAAAGAATATTTTGATTTTAGAAGAATTTTGTGATAAAATAGTTTATTGCGAAATTCTTTTTCACTATTTTGTAAAAATAAAAAGAATTGGGATAACAAGCATATTTAATAACAAAGAAAATAAAAAATAATAAAATAAAAGAAAAATTTATAGAAAGAGGAGGAAATAATATGTCAGTATATAGTCCAGTAGTTATTGAAAATGATGGACGTGGGGAAAGAAGTTATGATATTTATTCAAGACTTTTGAAAGATAGAATAATTTTTGTAAGTGGAGAAGTTGAAGATGGGATGGCAAATGCGATTGTTGCACAGCTGCTATTCTTGGATGCACAGGATAATGAAAAGGATATTGTCATGTATATAAATAGCCCAGGTGGAGTAATTACAGCTGGACTTGCGATTTATGATACAATGCGTCACATTAAAAGTGATGTTTCTACAGTTTGTGTAGGACAAGCGGCAAGTATGGGAGCAGTATTGTTGTCAGCAGGAGCAAAAGGAAAAAGATACTCATTGCCAAATTCAAGAATAATGATTCATCAGCCATTAGGTGGAGCAAGAGGACAAGCGACAGATATTCAGATTCAAGCAAAAGAAATCGAAAGAATGAAAGAAATTACAAGTAAAATTTTATCAGAAGCAACTGGAAAATCAGTAGAAGAAATCTATGCAGATACTGAAAGAGACAACTTTATGTCGCCAGAAGAAGCTGTAAATTACGGATTAATTGATAAAATTTTATAAAAACTTTATTTAAAATATATTTTTAAAATTATAAAAAGTTTTGCGTAAAGTGGGAGTGCAGAAGTATGGCGTTTGATACCTCTGCGTAAAAAAATAATAAGTAAAATAATAAAATAGAAATTAATAATAAAAATATATAAATAGGAATTATATAAAGAAAAAATGAGGTGAAAAATATTGGCAAATAAGAAAAAAAATTACTGTTCATTCTGTGGCAGGGAAGAGCATGAAGTGGAACGGTTAATACAAAGTCCTGAAGAGGATGATGTGTTTATTTGTAATGAATGTATAGAAGACAGTGCAGAATTATTGGACAGCTTTAGGGAATATGATGAAAATGAGCATAATAGGGAAATTACATTGTTAAAGCCCAAGGAAATAAAGGCTAAACTTGATGAATATATTATCGGACAGGAACAGCCTAAAAAAGTTTTATCCGTGGCGGTTTATAATCATTTTAAGAGAATAACCCATAAACAGCAGAAAAAAACAGATGATGATGTGGAGCTTCAAAAATCCAATGTGCTGCTAGTAGGGCCTACTGGAAGTGGAAAAACTTTGCTTGCGCAGACACTAGCGAAAACATTGAATGTGCCTTTGGCGATTGCGGATGCGACAACATTGACGGAAGCTGGATATGTTGGAGATGACGTGGAAAATGTGCTTTTGAAGTTGATAAAGGCTGCAGATTACGATATTGAAACGGCAGAACACGGAATTATTTATATTGATGAAATTGATAAAATTGCGAGAAAATCAGAAAATATGTCAATTACACGGGATGTTTCTGGAGAAGGAGTTCAACAGGCACTGCTTAAAATTATTGAAGGGACTGTTGCAAGTGTTCCGCCTCAAGGTGGTAGAAAACATCCAAATCAGGAAATGATTGAAATTAATACGAAGGATATTTTATTTATTGTTGGTGGAGCATTTGAAGGGCTGGAAGCGAAAGTTAAAGATAGAGTTAATGAAAAAAGGGTTGGATTTGGACTGGAAACAATTAAGACTAAATTGGATGACTTAACTTTATTTGAAAATGTATTGCCTGAAGATTTGATAAAATTTGGGTTAATTCCAGAGTTAATTGGACGGTTACCTGTAATTACAGCTCTTCATGGGCTTGATGAAGAAGCTATGATAAAAATATTGACAGAGCCTAAAAATTCGCTTGTTAAACAATATAAAAAATATTTTGAGATGGAAAATGTGGATTTGGAATTTGATAAGGATGCGATTGTTGAGATTGCACAGCTGGCACTTAAGAGAAAAATTGGAGCTAGAGGACTTCGTTCAATTATTGAAAGCGTTATGACTGACTTGATGTATGAAATTCCGTCAAAAGATAATGTTAAGAAAGTGATAATTACGAAGGAAGCTGTCACAGATAAGAATAAAGTGATTGTTGAATAGTAAATACTTAAAAATATAAAGAAAATATAAATATAAGTTCATTTATTTTATATTTAGATAATAGATTTGCAAAGAAATTATATGACTTTAGAATGTTAATAAAATATGAAAGGGGAAATTATGCAAAACAAACCGTTTATAGCTACAAGAGAATTAGTTGTATTTCCAGGCGTTGTAACTCCAATCTTTATTGGTAGGCAGTCAAGCCTGAAAAGTCTTGAAGAAGCAGTTGCAAGATTTGATAATAAGCTAATTCTTACGTCGCAAAAGGATGCAAATATAGAAGAACCGAAATTTCCAGAAGACGTATATGAAACTGGAGTTTTAGTTCATATTATACAAACAGTAAAAATGCCAAATGGAAATGTAAAAGTGCTGGTTGAAGCTAAGCATAGAGTTCTTATCAATCAGTTTTCAAAAGATAAAAATGGCGTTATTTATGCTGAATATGAAGAAATTTTTTCAAAACCAATTGATGAAAGTAAAGCTGAGGCGTTGAAGCGTAAAGTTATTGATGAATTTTCAAAATATGCCAAAAAAACTAACAAAGTGTTGCCTGATATTATTTATAATATAAAGGAAATTAGCAGTATTGACAAAGTTTTTGATTTAATCTGCACTAATCTTATGATTGCGACAGATGTAAAGCAAGGGTTGCTTGAAACGCTGGACGTGGAAGAAAGAGCCTATAAGATTTTAAGCATACTTGAAAGAGAAATTGAAATTTTTATGCTTGAACGTGAAATTGAAAATCGTGTGAAGGAACAGATGGCAGAAGTTCAGAAAAACTATTATTTACGTGAAAAAATAAAAGTAATGCGTGAAGAAATGGGAGAAGGAACAGATTCTGACGAGGAATTAGAAGAACTTGATCAAAGAGTAAGGGATGCTAAAATTCCTCAAGATTTGAAGGATAAATTAGTGAAAGAACTCTCAAGAATGAAGAAAATGCCTGATTTTTCTGCAGAATCTTCAGTGATTAGAACATATTTGGAAACTGTACTTGAATTGCCGTGGGAAGTTTCTACTAGCGATGAAATTGATATAAAAAAAGCTGAAAAAATACTGAATGAAGATCATTACGGATTGGAAGAAGTAAAGGAAAGAATTTTGGAATTTTTGGCAATCAAAAAATTAAATAAAACGTTAAAAGGTTCAATTATCTGTCTTGTAGGGCCTCCAGGTGTAGGGAAAACATCGCTTGCACATTCGGTAGCTCGTTCAATGAACAGAAAATTTACAAGAATCTCACTTGGTGGAGTAAGAGATGAGGCTGAAATTCGTGGACATAGAAGAACTTATGTGGGAGCAATGCCAGGAAGAATCATAAACTCACTGAAACAGGTTGGAGTGAATAACCCTGTAATGCTGTTTGATGAAATTGATAAAATGGCTTCTGACTTTAGAGGAGATCCTGCTTCAGCAATGCTGGAAGTATTAGATCCTGCACAAAATAACTCATTTGAAGACCATTACATTGATCATACTTTTGACTTGTCAAATGTATTTTTCATTTGTACAGCAAATGATTTGGGCGGAATTCCAGGACCGCTTCGTGACAGAATGGAGATTATCTCAATCGAGTCATACACAGAATTTGAAAAATTAAATATTGCTAAAAAGTATTTAATTCCTCAAACACAAGAAGAAAATGGATTAAAAGAATTTAAAATTTCATTTTCTGATAAAGCAGTCATGAAAATTATAAATGAATACACAAGAGAAGCTGGAGTTAGAAATTTACGAAGAGAAATTGGTAAATTATTTAGAAAAATAGCAAAGGAAATACTTTTATCAAAATCTGACAGCAAGAAAATCTCTGTTTCTGAAGCAAAAGTCAAAAAATATTTGGGAAATGCCAAATTCAGAATTGATAAAATTAAAGAAAAAGAAGGTAAAATTGGTGTTGTAAATGGACTTGCATGGACAGCGGTTGGAGGAACAACTATGGAAGTGCAGGCGGTAAAAATGGAAGGAAAAGGTGTGCTGCAGCTTACTGGTAAGCTGGGAGATGTAATGAAGGAATCAGCTAGAGTGGCATATTCTTATGTACGGCACATAAAAAATGAACTTGGAATAAAAGAAAAATTCAATGAAACAACAGATGTTCATTTACACTTTCCTGAAGGAGCAGTACCAAAAGACGGACCATCAGCAGGAATTACAATTACAACGGCAATAATTTCAGTATTGACTAATAAGGAAGTTAGACAAGATGTGGCAATGACTGGAGAAATTACAATCACTGGAGAAGTTCTGGCAGTTGGTGGAATTAAAGAAAAGGTAATTGGAGCTCATAGAGTTGGCATAAGGGATGTTGTGCTTCCTTTGGATAACAAGGTTGATACGGAGGAATTGCCAAAGGAAATTGCAGACCAGATGAAATTCTACTTTGCGAAAACTTATGATGATGTGAAAAAGATTGTTTTTGTGGAGAAGAAAGAAGTAAAAAAAGCAGGAAAAAGAAAATAAATTATAAAAAAATTACTTTTTATGATAAATGTGATTAGTTAAAAGTAATAAAAAAAATTGGAAGTTTTTAAATCTTAGATTTTCTTCCAATTTTTTGTTATAAATTTTATTTAGTTGGCTTCCAAATTTCAATAACTTTTGCCATTTCCATTAATGTTTGTCTATTTTGAAGACCTTCCATAGAGATAAAATAAACTTTACCCTCGTGATCAATAAAATTTATAATCATTATGTGCTATTATCTATTTATATCAACAGAATCTAAAGTAATATTCTCTTTAGGAATTCCTTCGTTAAGATATTTTTGCATAAGTACATAGGCAGCTTTTTCTGAATTTGCTTTTAATTTATCTTTTCATTATCAATCCATATTATTTTTGGGAATATCCTAAATTTTAATTTATCACGAATTATTATTTTTGCCATTTATCTCTGTTTTCCTTTTCGATTTTCTTTTGATTCTCTATATATTCTGTAATGTTTATAAAAATTCCTTTTAATTCAAATAATGTAATGCAATAAAGTGATAGAATGTTTAAACTGTTAATTTCAATATTAAAAATTAACATTAGTAGTAAAAATATTAAAACAGTAATTGAAACTATTGTCCATTCAGTTTTAGAAAAAGGATTGATATTATTGTCATCCATTCCAACATCGGTTGTAATGAGAAGATGAAGAATATAAACGCCGATTAATTTCATTAACTGCCAAAAAAATGAAAAATTTTCTAGAATAATCTTGTTTCCATTTAAGTGAAATAAAATAATCATAAAAAATTCAATTATAAAAAATTTTTTCTCGTCATATAAATTTATAATTCCATTAATTAGTGACAAAACAAGCATTATTTCAATAATATGTATTGTAAGTCCGCTTTTATCCAACTTTTGAATATCAATATAATCCATAAAAATTGAACTTAATAAAATCATTTTTATTATTTGATACATTTTGTTTCTCCTTTGATAAGAAAAGTGCATTATATAAGTTAAAATAATAAACTTCACTTACAAAAACTTTAAAAAACTACATATTAAAATATTTACAGAACGGCTGTGAGAATACAATCGCACTTACTGTAGCTTCTGGATACATCATAAACTCTTCTGTTAGAGAGATTCCGTATCTTTCTGGTTTTAAAAGATTAAATAATTTTCTTTGGTCACTCAAATCAGGGCAGGCTGGATAACCAAAAGAATAACGGTTTCCTTGATATTGAGCATTCAATATTTCGTTTATGCTAATGTCTTTGTCGATAATCCCTACGTCTTGACGCATCATCTTGTGAATATATTCTGATGTTGCTTCAGCAAGTTCAAGTCCTACAGAGTTTACAATGTGCCCTCTGTAAAATTCACCTTTTTCTTTAAGTTCATTTGAAACAAGTCTTGATTTTTCTCCTGCAGTTGCGACAAAGAATCCGATATAGTCAATTCCATCTGGATTTACATAATCATTTAATGATAAATACTGTCCATATTTTTGTCTTGGAAAATCAAATGTTTCTAATACAGTTGACAAGTCATCTGATAAAACTTCGATTTTGAAATCTTCCTTTCTTTCTCCAGCTTTTCGACGTACAGGGAAAAACTTGTAGATAGCTTTTATATCAAAGTATTCGTCGCCATTTTCGATAATATCCTGAATTTCATTGTATAATTTTATTGTTCTAGGATCTTGCTTTTCAATTAGATTATTTACAATCCATTTCATTCCGAGATGTTTTCCAATTAGCATTTGTAAATTTATGAATGGAAATACATCTTTCGCCTTTATATTTGTTATAATTTGTTTATTTAATGTTTGCGGCTTATAAATTTTTTCAAAGTCATATTTTGGAAGTTCAACTTTTGAAAAATCGAATGTTCCGTCAGCATCCTTAATATCACTTACCGTTGGTTTAACTTTTAGCTGCTCAAGTTTTTTTGCATCTTTAATTGTTACGAGTTCTCTACGTTTTTGCAAATATTCCTTAAACTCTTCAAATTTTTTCTCATCAATCATTTTGTTCAAGTCTGCAAGAGCTGTCATTGCATCTCTTGAGTAAATTACGATGTTATTCTTGTAGGCAGGCTCAATTTTATTTACAGTAAATTTTTCCGTAAGTGCCGCACCTCCTACAAATATTGGAATATCAATACCAGCTTCATGCAGAACGCCCATAGTATTCACCATTTCTGTGGCAGATTTTACAAGAAGTCCAGAAAGACCCAAGAAGTCTGCTTTATGTTCAATAATTGCTTCACGGATTTTTTCGGCAGGTGTATTTATTCCTAAGTCAATTACTTCGTAACCATTATTTCCAATGATTATTCCAACCAGATTTTTTCCAATGTCGTGAACATCCCCTTTTACTGTTGCCATAATTACTTTCCCTTTTACAGACGATTCATCTTTTTCCATGAATTGTTCCAGATGAGAAACTGAAGCTTTCATAACTTCGGCACTTTGTAGCACTTCGGCAACAATTAAGTCATTGTTGTTAAACAGCCTTCCAACTTCATCCATTCCAGTCATAAGAGGACCGTTTATTATATCAATTGGAGAATATTTTTTTAACAATTCGTCAAGATATATTGTCAAATCTTTTTTACTTCCTTCGACAACTAGATTGGAAACCTTTTCTTCAGTAGTTAGATTGCTTGTGTCAACAACTTTTTGAACGGCTTTTTTCTCACGGTAGAAGTTTGCAAATTTTGATACGTTTTCGTCATCTGTGTGAAATAAAATATTTTCTGATAATTCCTTTTCTTCGTCTGAAATTTCACTCATAGGAATAACTTTTTCAGTATTTACAATCGCATAGTCTAGTCCAGCTTCGTAAGCCTTTTGCATATAATAAGTGTTTAAAACTTCTCTTCCAGCGATTGGCAGCCCAAATGAAATATTACTCACTCCCAAAATTGTCTTTACATTTGGCATTTCAGTTTTAATTTGACGTATTGCCTCAATTGTTGCTGTGGCAGAGCCTATATACTTCTGGTCTCCTGTAGCAACGGGGAAAACTAATGTGTCAAAAATTATATCTCTTTCGTCAATTCCATATTTTTTCGTAAGCAGCTCATAACTTCTTCTGGCAACTTTCAATTTTTTCTCAACAGAAACAGCCATACCTTCCTCATCAATCAGCCCTACAACGACAGAAGCCCCAAAATCTTTAATAACTTTTGCCATATCAGCAAATTTCTTTTCCCCATCTTCAAGGTTAATCGAATTTATAATTCCTTTTCCTTGCAAGTAAGTAAGCCCTTCCTTAACGACATTTATATCAGTTGAGTCAATCATAAGCGGAACTTTCGCAAATTTTGCTACTTTATCCAAGAATGCTTTCATATCAGCAATCTCATCTCTGTCAGGGTTCGCAAGGCAAATATCAATTACATCTGCACGCCCCTTAATCTGCAGTCTTGCAACTTCTGTCGCCTCATCAAATTTCTCACTTGCAATCAAGTTTTTAAAAATACGTGAACCAATAACATTCGTACGTTCACCTACGTAAACTGGTCTATCTTTTGGCATTTCTAGAGCAATTAGCCCTGATACATCGTTAAAATCCTTGTTTTCATCAATAACTCTTGGAGAATAGTTTACACTTTTTTCCTTAATTTTCTGAATATGTTCAGGAGTAGTTCCACAGCACCCACCAACAATATTTAAATAATTATTTTGGAAAAACGGCTCAATTTTTGCTGACAATGTGTCTGGAGTTTCCTCATATTCTCCGTCTTCGTTAGGAAGCCCAGCATTTGGATAAACTGAAATATACGTATTTGAAATATTATTCAATGTTTTTAAAAACTGTGTCATAAATTCAGGTCCAGTTGCACAGTTCAGTCCCACAGAAAATGGATTCATGTGATTTACAGCATAATAAAAGGCATCCGCAGTCTGTCCTGCAAGTGTTGTTCCTGTACTTTCAATTGTAAAAGACAGCATTAATGGAACAGTATAATTTTCTTCCATTGCCTTTTTAAGCCCTAAATAAGCGGCTTTCAAGTTTCTCGTATCTTGAATAGTTTCAAACAGAATTAAGTCAACTCCACCAGCCATAAGCCCTGAAACAGCAGTATAATAATTATGAATAAGCTCTTCAAAAGTTACGCCTCCAGTAACGCTAATCGACTTGTTAGAAGGTCCTAATGCACCTGCCACATAAAGATTTCGTGTAACTTCAGGATTCTCGCTTTTATATTCTGCAATAGCCTCATTTACAAGTTCAGCAGCCCTTTTGTTCATCTCAAAAACTTTATCTTCCAAGTCATAGTCTTTTAATACAATATCCAAAGCCCCAAAACTATTAGTTTCAATAATATCACTTCCAGCTTCGAGATATTTTTTATGAATATTCTTAATAATATCAGGTCTTTTCAGCACAAGATAATCATTACATCCCTCATATTTTTCTCCGCCAAAATCATCGGCAGTTAGATTTTCCTGCTGAATCATCGTTCCCATTGCTCCATCCAGCAGTAATATTTTATATTTTAAATCATTCTGTAACAAATTGTATGAGTTCCTATATTTATTTTCTGTCATTTTTTCAGCTCCTGTCATTAAACTTTATTTTTATTCTATCATAAAAAGGCGTATGTGTATATAGAAATATTAATTATTTGTAAAATACGTTAAAAAGGTGTTGTACTCGATTATGAAATGTGTTAAATTTCATATTAGATTTGTTCTCCACTCTTTGACAAGGAATCTATTAAATACTGCTGTTATTCAATCTTTATCGTTTTTGTTTTTATAATTGCCAATTAAGTAGATTGACTATAATTTTACATTAATATTAAATAAAAAAACGATACTATTATTAAAACTATTATTTTTTCACAACTTTTTTGAATAGTAATAAATAAGAGAATTTTGATATATAAAATATATAAAATATATAATCTATAAAATCCCTTTATCCATCAACTTAGAAAACTATTTAATCAAAAATTAAATATAATCTTATTGAAAAAATTCTAAAAATAAGATACACTACATATACGATAAAAAAATCAGAAAAAACACTACATATTGTGTTTTATGTGTAAAAATAGGAGGAGAAAAGAATAATGAAAAAAATAATAAAGTTTGAAAAGAATGACTGTAATCCATGTGCAATGGTGTCAGATCTATTAGATAAAAAAGGTGTGGAATATGAAAGAATAAATCCATTTGATAATCCAGAAATCGCTGTAAAATACAGAGTAAGAAGCGTTCCAACAGTAATTTTATTTGAAGAAAACGAAGAAATAAAAAGAACAATCGGCTTTAAGCCAGAAGAAATCAATGAAATCATCTCAATGATGTAATTTTGGAACAATCTAAAAAGACAATTTAAAGTAATTAATAATAATACTCAAAACAATTTTTATTAAAATATTTAGTTTTGAGTATATTTTATGTCAAAATTTGGAAAACAAAACAAAATTTTAGCCATTTATTCAGTAAAAAATAGAATAAATGCCAAAAAGTAAGGTGAAATCAATGTATATATATTATGATTCAAAAACAGGAAATGTTGAGCGGTTTATAAAAAAAATGCAATCACAACGTCCAGACTGGCATTTTATAAAAATAAATCCAACTATGATAATCAAAAACGAAGGGCATTTTCTAACATTCACAACAAAAATTGGAGAAGTTCCAGAAACAACAGACAAGTTTTTAGAAAATGGAAATAATAGCAAATTGATAAAATCAGTGAGTTCTAGCGGAAATAGAAACTGGGGACAATTTTTCGCACTAGCAGCTGATAAAATTCAAGAGAAATATGGAATTCCAGTATTGATGAAATTTGAGCTGTCGGGAACAAGTACGGAAGTGGAAAATTATATAGATTATTTGGAAAATAACTAACTTTTAATTTTATGTAATCATTGAATTTAGCTAAATTATAAAATAAAAAAATAGGAGAAGATGATGGTAGATAAAAGAGCAAAAAAATGGATATACTTAAATAACGAGATAATGGTAAAACAAGGTGAGGATTTTCAGCTGGAGAAAGATAAGGAGGCTGTTTATTCGTATTTTGTGGATTATGTGAATAAAAATACGGTGTTTTTTCATAATCTTGAGGAAAAGATGAGATATTTGATAAAAAATGATTATTATATTAATTTTTATGAGATGTATAGCCACGATGAGATAAAGGAAGTGTTTAAGCTGGTTTATGATAAGAAGTTTAGATTTGCTTCGTTTATGAGTGCGTCTAAGTTTTATCAAAGTTATGCTTTGATGGATGACACTGGAGAAAAATTTTTGGAAAGATATGAGGACAGGATTGCAACGGTTTCGCTATACTTAGCACAGGGAAATGTTGAAAAGGCAAAAGAGTATGCTTTGATGTTGATAAATCAAGAATATCAGCCTGCTACGCCAACTTTTTTAAATTCTGGAAAAAAACGTTCTGGAGAGCTTGTTTCTTGTTTTCTTGATGAAATGGGAGATAATTTGAGCGGAATTGGATATGTTTTTGATTCTTCAATGAAACTTTCTTCGATTGGTGGAGGAGTTTCGATTAACCTTTCTAAAGTAAGAGCAAGAGGAGAGTCAATAAAAGGAGTTGAAGGTAGAGCTTCTGGAGTTTTACCAATTATGAAGATTTTAGAGGATATTTTTTCGTATGCAAATCAGTTAGGACAAAGAGCTGGGGCTGGAGCGGTTTATTTGAATGTTTTCCATTCTGATATTAATGAATTTTTGGATAGTAAAAAAATAAATGTAGATGAAAAAATCAGAATAAAATCATTGTCAATCGGAGTTATTGTTCCAGATAAATTTATGCAGCTGGCAATGGAAGATGAAGTTTGTTACACGTTTAATCCACACACAGTATTCCTTGAATATGGGCAATATCTGGATGAGATGGATATGAATGAAATGTATGAAAAACTGGTTGATAATCCAAATGTTAAAAAGAAAAAAATAAACGCAAGGGAACTTCTTGTAAAAATTTCTCAAACTCAAAAAGAAAGTGGATACCCTTATTTATTCTTTAAAGATAATGCAAATAAAGAACACGCATTAAAAGAAATCGGAACAGTTAAATTCTCAAATTTATGTACTGAAATTATGCAATTATCAGAAGTTTCAGACATTAATGCATATTATGAGGAAGATACGATAAGACGTGGAATTTCATGTAATTTAGGTTCATTAAATATTGCAACTGTAATGGAAAATAAGAGAATAAAAGAAGCCACAAAAGCGGCGATTGATTCACTTACAATGGTATCAGACTTAACAAACATTGATATTGTTCCGTCAATAAAAAAAGCAAACGACGAGCTGCACTCAGTAGGGCTGGGAGCAATGAACCTGCACGGGTACTTGGCTAAAAACTTTATTATGTACGAAAGTAAGGAAGCGCTTGACTTCTGTAACGTATTCTTTATGATGGTAAACTTCTATTCATTGGAACGTTCAATGGAAATCGCAAAAGAAAAAGGCGAAACTTTCAAGGACTTTGAAAAATCTGAATATGCCAACGGAAACTACTTTGACAAATACATTACAAAAGAATACATGCCACAAACAGAAAAAATAAAACAGCTATTTGAAGGAATCTACATCCCAACAAAAGAAGACTGGGCAAACCTAAAAGAGCAAGTAATGAAACACGGAGTCTACAACGCCTACCGAATGGCAATCGCCCCAAACCAGTCAACATCCTACATAATGAACTCCACAGCCTCAGTAATGCCAGTAGTTGACACAATCGAAGTAAGAGAATACGGAGACAGTACGACATTCTATCCAATGCCGTACTTGACAAACGACAACTACTTCTTCTATAAGTCCGCTTACGATATGGATCAAAAAAATATCTTGAAACTAATTTCTGTAATTCAAAGACACGTGGATCAGGGAATTTCGACTATCTTGTATACGAAGAGTACGGATAGCACTAGAGATTTGGCTAGGCTTTATATTTATGCTCATAGATTGGGGTTGAAATCGCTTTATTATACGAGAACTAGGAAGGCTACGATTGAGGAGTGTATTTCATGTTCGGTTTAGTTAAATATCTGATAAACAAAGATTAGTATTAAAAAAAAGGAGATTAACATGTATGAGTATAGGAACCGAGAAGGTATTGTATGTAATTGGAAATGGCTTTGATTTAAACTTAGGATTGAAAACAAGTTATAATGATTTTTTTGAATATATTGACATCAATAATATGAAAAATATTATTAATGTAGTAAGAGAAGATAGAAAAAATATTGAAAAATATGATAAAAAAAGATTGGAATATTTTAGTGAAAAACTGAAAAAATATGATTATGAATTAAAAGAAAATAATTTTTTATTAAAATTAGAGGAGTCTATTAATGAAAAAAATCAGAAACAAATAAAAGAGAATATTTATTGTGTTCATAAAGAAATAATTTCAACATTGAAATCTAGAACTACAAATAGATTTGTAGATGAATATGGAGTATTTATTATATTTTTATTATTAATTAAAGTTGAAAAAAATGAATGGCAATGGGTTGAGGAGCAAATTTTATGTTATATACAAGATTTAATAGAAATATTCAATAATAGATTCAATGAATTAACACTTTTTATAAAAGATAATTGGAATGATTTAGAGTTAGAATTAGAAAAAATTATAAAATTAGTTAGACTTAGTTTTAGAAAAAGTAAATTTGAAAAAGTAAAAAAAAGATATTTGAAAAATTTTAATGAAAATGAAAAAATTAAAAGAGATAATATGGAAAGTGTCCTAAAAATAATTTTAAAAAACAGAGGAATATTTTAATAATAAAATAAGCATAAAAGAATATCAAAACTATGTAGAAAATTTAATATTTGAAATAGAGTATTTAAATTTTCTTTTAGAGATTTTATTCACAGATTATAATAAAGATATAGATTTTAAAAAAGATGAATTAAAAATAATAAATAAAAATGATAAGAAATGTATATATTTAAAAGAACAACTTAATATTTTTGAGAATTATTTCGGAGAATATGTTTTAAAGATAAATAATGACGTAAAAAATATATTAACACTTAAAGATATATCTGGTAAAATTAATAAAAATAAAAGTTTTGAAAATAAATTTTTAAGACTAGAAATTCAAAATAAAGAAACTGAAGTTACGGTAGATAAAGCACTAAAGAAAAAAATGGCTTCTAAAATAATTAAAAGTATAAATAATTTTTTTAAAAATGGAAAAGAAAAAAAATATATAATTAATTTTAATTATACAAATTACTTAAATGAATTTATTAATGATAAAAATAATTTAAATATAGAAGAAATGATTAATATCAATGGAGATATAAATGATTTTACTGGAAATCCAAAAATTTATTTTGCATCAATAGAAAACGAGATAAAAAAAATTATGGAAGTATCACAGCTAAACTACAAGTCTAAGAGTTTGAGATATACTCTTACATTATTAAACAGTGTAGTACCTAATTTAAAAAATATAGAAATTAAATCTACAAAAGGTAAAAATATTATAGATGAACTTAATAATTTAGAGAATAATATTAAAAAAGAAATAAACAAAATAGGAAAAATAGAATCGAATTTAATTTTTGGTATAGATGATGTACAAATTAAAGATGAGTTTATTAAAGAAATACTTAAAGGTTTTATAAAAAAATAGAAGAAAGGAACTTGAAGAAAAATGGAAGAAATTAATAGAAACAAATAATTTTTCTAAAATATATTTTTATGGACATTCATTTGCAGATGCTGACTATACTTTTTTTGAAGATCTTTTTGATTTGATTAATTTAGAGAATAACAAAGCTATAAAATTGATATTTTTATATTCAAGTGGTTTTTCTTGTGAAAGAAGTGTAAACTCTTTAATAAAAAAGTATGCTTTAAAAAAACATAAGGAAATTACTAAACTAAAAAATAAATTAGAAATAAAAGAAATAAATTAATAAAGATAAATTAATAGAAATACGAAAATAAAATTTGAAGAATATCTAAAAAAACAGTATAAATAAAAATAAAAGAGATGTTATTTATAGAAAGCAAATATTAAGAAAATACAAGAAACAACCTACAAATATAAAAAGTAAAAATGTTGGAAAATAGCAGTTGGACTTAATCAGGTTGATGATTTGAAGCGGTCGGAAGAATTATGAAAACTTGCTTATGAGAATATAAATAACATCAAAATTTTTTGCTATTAAATAAAAGGGGAGGGAGATAAAAAATGTTTAAAATATCTAAAATTGAAAGTTTAAAAAACTTTTTAGAAAAAAAAAGACCCTTAAATAAAGGGATTCTGACAAAATTGGAAAATAATCTTAAAACAAATTTTATTTATAATTCAAATGCGATTGAAGGTAGCACTCTTACTTTGAAAGAAACGGATATTATTCTTCAATATGGGGTTACTGTGAAAGGGAAAAGTTTGAAAGAACATGAGGAAGTGAAGGGGCAGGAATATGCTCTTAATTTTCTCAAGGAAGTTATAAAAACAAATGAATCTTTATCACTGAGGTTGATAAGAGAATTTCATGCTCTTGTGTTGAATGATGATATTGAGAATAGAGGGAAGTTTAAGAAAAGTAATAATGAAATTTTGGGTGCTGGATTTGAAACGACACCTTATTATCTTGTTGAAGAGAAGTTGACGGAGTTGATTGAAAAATTCAATAGTAGTGAAAATAATGATTTGATAATGAAGGTTGCTTGTTTTCATGCTGATTTTGGAAAGATTCATCCATTTATTGATGGTAATGGACGGACTGGGAGATTACTTTTGAATTTGGAGCTTATGAAAAATGGTTATCCGATTACAGTTATACGAAATGAAGATAGAGATGAATACTATACTGCTTTAGAAACAGCACAAGTTGAATCAAATTACAATTTACTTGCTGATTTTATAGAAAAGAGTGTTGAAAATACTTTTTGGATGTATTATAAATATTTTGATGAAGATACAAAAATGAAGTTTGAAGAATATTTAAAAAAGAATGGAATTAATCCGAAAGAAGTTTATCAAAAGAGATTTCAGGATTATTCAGAGACAGAGAGGGATTTTCCAAGAGATTGGGATAAATAGAAATAAAATTATGAAAAATTATTTTAGATTTCAAAGAAAACGGGGAGTTAAATGGACAGTAAATTTTTAAAAAGAGATGAGTTTTTTAGAAAGGAAAACAAAAAAATGGAGAAAAAAATATATGAGGCAGTAAACTGGAACACACCGGAAAATGATTATGTGGAGATGTTTTGGGAGCAGAATTTGAAGCAGTTTTGGATTGATACGGAGTATATTCCGTCGAAGGATATTGATAGCTGGAATTCGCTTGAGCCTGCCATGAAATTGGCGTATTTGCATGTACTAGGAGGATTAACGCTGTTGGATACGCTACAGAGCCATACAGGGATGCCGAAAATTATTGATCATATTGAGTCGCTGCAAAATCGTTCGGTGCTTTCATATATGTGTATGATGGAAACAATTCATGCAAAGTCTTATTCGACAATATTTACAACGGTTGCGTCTACAAGGGAGATTAATGAAACATTCAGATGGGTTCAGGAAAATCCGCACTTGCAGTATAAAGCTAATAAAATTGACGGATATTATCAGAAAATGAACAATCCTGAGGCTTCAAAAAGAGATATTGCGATGGCTCTGGCAGCTTCGGTTTATTTGGAAACTTATTTGTTTTACAGTGGATTCTTTTTGCCGCTTTGGCTTGCAGGACAGGGAGAAATGGTTGCAAGTTGCGATATAATCAAGAAAATCATAGCTGATGAGTCGATTCACGGAGTTTTTGTCGGGCTATTGTTCCAAGAGCTATACAATTCTTTCAGCGAAGAGGAAAAAGCAGATATGAGAGCTGAACTGAAAAAATTGATGTACGACTTGTACGAAAATGAAGCAAGATATACTGATGAAATTTATGGGGATATTGGGCTTACAGGCGATGTGAAGGAATACATCCGTTATAATGCGAACAAAGCCTTGATGAATCTAGGATTTGAAGAAGAATTTGAAGTGAAGAATGTAAATCCAATTGTGCTAAATGGATTAAATGTAGAAACAACGCAGCACGATTTTTTCTCGAAAAAATCTACGAATTATGAAAAGGCGTTGGAAGTGGTGCATTTGCATGATGATGACTTTAAATTTGATGAAGAAGTGAATGCGGATGACTTGATTTAAGTTTGGAAATGTATGAAAATGAGAGCTTTAATTAGTGGTTCTCATTTTTTTTGAAAAAATATTCAAAAAGATTTTGAAAAAAGAGAAAAATGTGGTAAAATAAGTTTGTAGAAAAAATTCCTACCACTACAAGAAATGAAAAAAAGGAAAGAAAATACACTCAAATCCAATAAAAATGCATGTTAGGAGTTACGGAAAATGCTAAAAAAACGTCAAAAAATGCTAAAAATCAGTCAAATAATCTCAATTTTAATGTCTGAAAAAAATTCTGTAACACTTATAAATAAAGGATTTTCGCAAAAGTACGGTAAAAGTAGTATATCCATTAAAACAAGGATTGAAACTGCATCCAATCTGTCTGGTGCAAATAATTTTTCTTCAGTATGTAAAAGTAGTATATCTATTAAAACAAGGTAAGCAATAATAGTCGTTGTGTAAAAAGCAATGATTATTTTTTTTTATAAAAAATAAAAAGTTGATAGAAAAATAGTAGAAAATAGAATAAAATTATAGATTGCTATTGACTTTGTTAAAATTTTAGGTTATCCTTAGATAAAAAATAAATGTTAAAATAATGATTGGTAAAGAGAATGATAAGGTTGTTGAAAAAATAAATTGGAAAAGAAGGAGAAAATAGGGATGGCGAAGATACTTATAGCGGGATTGGGTAAAGGGATGATAGATCGTAATAGTAAAGAAAGAGATTATAGAAAAGCTGATTATAGAATAAAAAATGAAGATCTAAAAACATATAAAATATATAAAGATGAATATTTTGTTACATCAGTTTTGGAAAAACATTATGAGATAGATAAAACGATATATATTGGAACAGCGGGTTCTATGTGGGATAAGTTGTATGTGCATTATTGCGAAAGAAATAAAATAACAATAGATGAAGAATATAAAAAGGAATTAAGAAATATTACAGAAAAAGCCAATAAAAATACAGAAATAAATTTAATAGATGCAAATAAGTTTAACAGTAAATTTTCAAATGTGGAAATGATTGTAACCAAATATGGAATGGATGAAAATGAAATTTTTGAAAATTTTTCAGAAATTATGGAGATAATAAATTCTCTGGATATAAATGATGAAATTTATTTAGATATAACACATTCTTTTAGATCAAATGCAATGTGGATGTTTTTGGTAATGAATTATATAACGGATGTTATTGATAAAAATATTAAGATAAAAATAATAACTTATGGTATGCTGGAAGAACTGGATGATGATGTAGATGACGAGGGAAATTCAATAAAAGTAGCATCGGTAATTAATCTAAAACCTTTTTATGATTTGATGAAATGGATAAAGGGAGCAAACGAATTTAAAAATTATGGGAATAGTTACAGTTTATTAGAAATAATGGAAGATAATAAAGTTAAGGATAATATAAAAGATTTTTCTGATAGCTTGAATTTAAATTATGTTGGAAGTATAAAACAAAATATACAATCCCTAAAGGAACTGCATAATCAAATAAATATGGTAGAAGGTCCAGGGAAATTAATAATACCAAATGTAGTTGAGAATTTTTTAAAACATTTTAAAAAATCAGAAAAAGATTACGAGATTCTTTTAGAACTGGGTAACTGGTATTTTAATCAAAAAAAATATGCTATGGTTGCAATTAATATAAACGAAAGTATAAGGAATTTTGTGATTGATATACTTGGATTGGAGAATTGTGAAAAAGGGATAGGTTTGAAAATAAAGGATCATTTTTATTATTCTCAAAGAAAATTAAACAGTATAAGACATAAAAATGAATTAGAAAAAAAAGAACATAGATTATGTAGAATTTTATTTAAATCTCAAGAAATAAGAAATGATATTTCACATTCTTTAGGCAAAAGAATGCAAGTAAATAATGATATAAAATATCTAAAAGATTCTATAGAATTTTTAAGAATTGTAATGTATGATAAAAAATTTATTAATTATTATGAAAATAAATATTCAAATGGACTTTTAGAAAAATAAGAATATTAAAATTATTGTATAAGGAGAGGATATGAAATGGAAAAAGGAAAATCGAGAAGAGTATTTTTAAGTTTTTTGGGATTAGGACCAAAGGGTGGATATGTTCCGAGTAATTACATTGATCAAGAAAAAGATAAGATTAGTAAAAATGTTAAATTTATTCAAAATGCTGTAGTGGAAATCGAAAATAATACTTTTGATGAGAAATATATTTTTTGTACAAAAGAAGCCTATGAAAATAGATTTAAAGAATTAGAAGAAGAAAAAAATTATAAGTACAAAAGTATTGAAATTGTAAAAGGAAAAGATGAAGAGGAGATATGGTCTATTTTTCAGAAAATTTATGATGTTTTAGAAGAAAACGATGAAGTGACTTTTGATGTAACACATAGTTATAGATTTTTGCCTATGTTGGGACTTTTACTTTTACAACATGCAAAATTTTTAAAAAATATAAAAGTAAAAAAACTATGTTATGGTGCTTTTGAAATGAAATATACGGCAAAAGATGATGATGGTAACGAGATAGAAGTGAGTCCAATTATGGATTTTACTAGTTTTTCAAAATTACAAGATTGGTCTTTATCAGGATATTCTTTTGTAAAAACTGGAATGGCAGAACATTTTTCAGATTTAGCAAAGAAAGAGTTCAAATCTAAGTCAAAAGATGTTAATAGAGATAAAAATAATCTTAGAAATATTTCAAAAAAATTAGAAGATATAGCATTGGATATATATACAAATAGGGGAATTAATATAGTAGAAGGTAATAAAATAGCAGTTATAAAAGAAGAAATGAGAGAAGTTAAGAAAGATTTATATCCTCCATTTACTTTAGTTATTGATAAAATAGAAAAAGATATTCATAATTTTAAAATCAAAAATGTAAATAATGTTTTTTATGCTGTAGAATGGTGTATTGAAAAAAAACTATTTCAGCAAGGAATTACGATGTTACAAGAGGGCCTAATAACATTTTTATTAAATAAAGCTAATATTGATTATACAAATAAAAACAATAGAGAAGAACTTTCAAATTTTATAGGTCTTGAAAATATAAAGGAATATTCAGGAGATATTGAAAAGATGCAAAATATAGTTAGAGAACTAAATGAAAAACAAATAGATTTTCAAAAACTAAAATCTCTTTATGGAAATATAAAAAATATTAGAAATGATATAAATCATGGAGGATTTAATCTTAAAGATAATAAAGAAAATGGGGAACCAAGATCTAGAACAGATAGTTTAACCTTTAGAAATACACTAGAAAAAAACTTCAAAAAAATAAAAGAAATTATTTTTTATGCAGAATAGGAAATATAAACATGGAACTAACACTTGATAGTATAAAAAAAGAAGTTTTAAATATGGTTGATGAAAGTTATGAAACAAATAGAGAGTTAATGGATTTAATTTTGAAATTGTATTTTTATGAAAATAATGAAATGGCATCTGAAGAGAAATTATTATTGGAAAGGGATTATAAAAATATAATTCAAGAACAGGGAGAAAAATTTGCAAAAGAAGCTGATCTTGATAATTTTCGAATTACAAAAATTGTGTCGGCTGTAAGTTATTCGGAAAAGAAAGATATTTTTTCTGAATTGCCGTTTGAAAAGGATTTAAGGATATTTAAAAATGTAAAAAAAATATATTTTTTGTATACTAAAGAAACTATAGAAAGTTTTAACAAAATTTCAGAAGATATGAAAGGGAAAAATATAAAATCATTTGGTATTCAGATAGTTGGAAATACTATCGAAGAAAGCTATAAAGAAATAAAAAAATTAATTTATGCAGGTAAAATATCAAAATTAGATACTATTTTTGACACTACATTGGGAATGAAAACATTATCTACAGCAATGTATAGAATTTCATCGGAAAGACAAATTAGAGCAATTAACTGGAATGAAAAGCAAATTTCAAGATATGTTGTAAATAATGGAGAAATAAAGAAAGCTAATGGGAATATACATTTATATCCAACTATGACTTTAAATTTTATGAAAGAGCCTATAAAAGAACATTTGAGCATATACACAATGATTAATGAAGCAATAGAAAAAATGGATTATCATAATGTAGCGAAGTTTTATAAGATAACAGGAAGAGATGATATGGCATTTTTTTATAGTGAAATAAGTAAAATTTTTGATCTTGATAAAATGTTGGATGAGGACAGTTATAGTTTTTATGACAAGTTAGAAGAGATATTGAAAAAAATTTTTAATTACGAGAGATCCTATGAAAAGGAAACACAAAATAAGTTAAAAAAAGTTATATGTTTTTTATTATTTTTAATTTTATATGAAGATTATGAAGATTTTGAAAAAAGAGAAATTGAGTGGTTTAAATTTAATGATAAAGTTTTTGGTATAAAAGAAAAGGATTTCAAAAAGTTTGAGGAAGAATATTTTGAATTTGATAAGGATAAATATTATTATTATTTAATGGCAAAAGTATATTTCTTATCAGGTAAAAGAAATAAAATTTATTTAAATGAAGTAGTCAAAAAAATAAATGACGAAATTAAAGCTGATGGAATGGAAGAAGAATTTAATAATTTAGATGAAATAACAAACTATATATATGAAGACGAAGATGTTATTGATTTTGATTTTGAAAAAGAGTTGAAAGAGGAAACTCTAAAACTGACTTTCGGAGAAACTTTTATAAAAATTCCTTGTCTCGAAGCAAAAAATAATTTTTTGGAAATAAATGTGAATTTAAAAGCAAATAATATAAAATACATACCTATTTATAAATTGCTTGAAGTGGCTAATACTGAAAGAAAGTTAGGATCTAACGAAGTACGTAATATTTTAGAAAATAGAGATAGAAAATTAAGAAAGGAAGCTAAAAATCCATCTCCAATATCTAGAATCTTTAATGAAGTAAAATCAGTAATAAAAGAAATTAATAAATTGATAAAAGAAGAAATGAAAAAAAATAATCTCTTAGAAGAAGATTTTATACTGGTGAATTCACAAAAAGCAAATTACAGCATATTTATTTCAGGTAAATTTCAATGGTAATAAAAAACCAGCGGAATTAACCACTGGCTAGACGATAAAAAATCAATTAGTAATCATAGGAATAATATCAATAAGAAGAATATCACGAATATTAGTAATCATAAAAACACCTCCTAAAAATATAAACAATAAAGATACAAAAATTAAAGATCATTTAAAGCGTCAGTAACCAGAGTAGTAATAATAGTGGCAATAGCACTGATAATAATTGGATTCATAAATACACACCTCCTTTATATTTGTAATAAGAGAAATAAGGCAGCATAAAATTAATTGTCATTTATAGCCTTGATGATTAAAGTAGTAACAATAGCAGCAGCATTGATAATAATTGGATTCATACTTATCACCTCCTTTACGATTATGTATTAATTATAAACGGTAAAGATTACGAAACAAACAATGAACTTACGAATTAAAGATTATTTAAAGTATCAGTAATAACAGCAGTAATAATTGTACCAATGGCACCCATGATAATAGGATTCATACTAACACCTCCTTTGTGATTTGTATAAATTATAAACGATAAAGATTACGAAATGAACAGCTAACTTACAAAAGTGATTAATTTATTTAAAGTGTAATAACTAGAGTAACAATAATAGTAGTAAGCATATTTATCACCTCCTTTATGATTATATATTAATTATAGTGTGTATAGATTACGAAAAAAAATTAATTTTTACGAAAATGAAAGGAAAAAGATAGGAAATGAAAAATAAAAAGGCGTTATTAGTATTTTCGCATCAATTAACAGAAAATCAGGAAAAAGAATTAATCGAAAAATATGAAGTAAAAAAAATTGAAAGTTTACCAAACGAATTACAAAATATGTGGTCAAATGTTTTAATAAAAAAAGATTATAAAGAGAATTTAGAAAAAATAAAAGAATTTGTTAAAGAAAATTTTAGCAAAGGAGATATAATTTTAATACAAGGCAACTGGGGATATACTTACAATCTTGTGAAATGGTCAATAGAAAATGAATTAATTCCTGTGTACAGCTATACTGAAAGAAATGTTGAAGAAATAAAAGATGGTGAAACTGTAAAAAAAATCAGTTATTTCAAACACGTAAAATTTATTAGATATGAATAAAATATACAAAATAATGATAATTACTAAATTAAAATAATATGTTTTATATAAAGTGGCATTTACAATCTACTTCCGTATAAAATTTTTTTAAAAAAATTTTGAAAAATCAAAAAAGTGTGGTAAAACAAATTTATAGAAAAAATTCCTACCACTACAAAAAATGAAAAAAGGAAAGAAAATTCACTTAAAGCCAATCAAATTGACCGTTAGGAGTTAAGGAAAATGCCAAAAAAAACAGTAAACAATGATAAAAATCAGTCCAAAAATTTCAACTTTAATGTCTGAAAAAACCTCTGTAATAGTTATAAATAAAGGATTTTCACAAAAGTAGTGTATCCAGTAAAATAAGAAATAAAAAATATTAATAATCATTGTGAAAAAGCAATGGTTATTTTTTTGATTATTTGAGAATAGAATAAAAATTTTGGGTTTGCTATTGACTTTAGTTATTTTTTAGGTTTTTTTTAGATAAAGTGATGAAAAGACGTAAAAATAAATATTATAATAATCATTAGAAAAGCAAATAATGAGGCTTTAATAAGAAAAATTAAAGGCAAACAAGAGTTCCTATATAAGAATTAGTTAGTTAAATATAAATGTTTTTAAAGAATCTTGAAAAATATAATAGGAAAGGATAAAAAACTATGGAACTATATATAACAGATTTAGGGACAATGGTGAAAAAAAGAGATGATTTGTTTGAGATAACGACGAGTGAGAAAAGGGTGGCGGTGGCTCCGCAAAAGATAAAATCATTGGTGTTGGCAAAAGGGATATTTTTGACAACAGATGTCATAAAATTGGCAGTGGAAAATAATATTGATATTGTAATTGTTGATGATTTTGGGAATCCTTATGGAAGATTTTGGCAAAGTAAATTTGGATCGACAGCTAATATAAGAAGAAAACAGTTGGAAATATTTGGTACTCAAAAAGGAGTTGAGATAGCAAAACAGATATTGATACAAAAGATTAAAAATTGTGCAGAACATTTGGAAGATTCGAAAATAAAAAGAGAAGCAAAGAAAGCATTTTTAGATAAACAAGTAAATGAAATGAAAAGATATATTTATCAAATTAAATTAGTAGAAGGAGATGTGAGTGCAAAAAGAGGGACTTTGATGGGATATGAAGGAAATGCAGCAAAAATATATTATCAAACATTGTCAGAATTGATGCCAAAAGAATTTAAATTTGAAAAAAGAAGTATGCACCCTGCTCAAGATGAATTCAATGCAATGTTAAACTATGCTTTTGGAATATTATACAGTAAAGTTGAAAAAGCCTGTATAATAGCGGGCCTAGATCCTTATATTGGAATAATCCACACGGACAATTATGGGAAAAAATCACTTGTTTTTGATATTATTGAAGGTTATAGACATTTGGTTAGCAGAACTGTGTTTTCACTTTTTACTCAGAAAAGAATTCAGAAATATTTTTTTAAAAGAGAAGGAGATGGAATTACATTAGTAGGTGACGGGAAAAAAGTTTTGGTGGAAAGTTTTTATAACAGATTGGAAAAAAAGGTACGGTATAATAACAGGAATATATCAAGTTTGGATAAATTACAATTTGAATGTCATGAATTGGCAAATTGTTTAATATCAAAATAAAATTATTAATAAATTAAGATTGAGTAAATTTAAAAATACATAAGTAGGTGATTGAAAATGATGACATGGTTCATATATGATATAACAGATGATAGAAATAGAAATAGATTAATTAAGATAGCACAAAAGCATGGATTATACAGAGTTCAAAAGTCAGTATTTTTAGGAAATATAGAAAAGGATGAAATAGATCAAATTATAAGAGAAAGTAAAAAAGTTATTGATTTGCAAGAAGATTTGGTATATATTTTTCCAATTTGTGAAGCGGATTATAAAAAGGCAACATTGCTAGGTTTGTCTTTTGAAGAGGACATTGTTAAAGATGAAAAGCCAGTGTTATTTTTTTAAAAGAGGTGAATAAAAATGGAAGTTATCAAATCTCAAAAAATATCAATGTTTGAAGTTTTAGACTATATATACTGTCCTAGAATTATATATTATGAAGAAGTATTAAAAATATTTGAAAAAAAAATGAATGATTTTAAAAAGGCAGAAGAAGAAAGATTAGAAGAAAAAGGAAGAATAAATAGAAAGTGGATATGGGAAAGATTAAAATTAAGAAAACAGGACATAAAAAACTTATCACAATGGGAAAATAAAGAATTTAATAAAGAATTAGATTCAGAAAAATATCATTTTTATGGAAAAATAGATGAAATACTTTATTTACAAGACGGAACAATAGTCCCGCTTTATTATCACAATTCCAAATATACCGCAAGAGAAGAAAACCAATACAAATATCTAATGGCAATGTTTTCTATGTTAGTTGAAGAAAATTATAACATCAACTCTCAAAAGGGCTATATATTGTTTTTAAATGGACATTCATTGAAAAAATTTGAATATACAGAAAAAGATTTTAAAAAAATAAAACAACAAATTTCTGAAATATTGGAACTAATAGAGACAGAACGCTACCCGCTAGAAGTAGAAGGCGGAACAAAATGCAGAGACTGTTATTATAAAAAAATTTGTGGAAGGTAATCATTAAAAATATAAAAACAATAGAGAAAATACTTTTTTCAATAACATGAATTGTAGCTAATTTTCTCTTTTTTTATTTATAATAGATTTTTGATAATTACTAAATTAAAACAATATGTTTTATAAAAGTAATGTTTACAATTATAAATTTTTAAAAAACTTTGAAAAATCAAAAAGTATGGTAAAATAAGTTTGTAGTAAAATTCCTACCACTACAAAAAATGAAAAAATTGCGAAAATTTCTCTCAAAACCAATAAAAATAAACATTAGGAGTTACGGAAAATGCTAAAAAAACAGCAAAAAATGATAAAAATTAGTCAAAAAATTTCAATTTTAATGTCTGAAAAAATCTCTGTAATACTAATGAATAAAGGGTTTTGTCAAAAATATGGTAAAAGTAGTATATCCATTAAAATAAGGATTGAAATTACAAAATACAAATAAAAAGATTTTTTTAGGAGTTGTCCAGGTTTAAGACAGCTCTTTTTGTATTGTTTTAAATTATATTGATAATGTATATTTTATTAAGTCTTATTAAAAAATAGAAATTACATTAATGATAAGAAATTTCTAAAATCTAAAGTTTAAAAAATATAAAAAATTAAAATTGATTTAAAATACAAGATAATAAATTAAAATAGTATATTTACATAAAAAATTATATATTACTATTGACTTTATTAAATTTTTAGGTTAATCTTAGAGGGAGAGAATAAAAATTTAAATTATGAAAGAATAAATAAAGGTAAAAATAGACAACAAAGAAAATGGAATAAAAATCTTAAAAAGAAAGGAAAAATTAATGAATAGTTTTGTATTGAAATTACACTTTTGGAAGATAAGACTCTGAATAATGAAAATAATGAATATTTAAACACTTCTTGAAAAATATTTCATTAAGAAATTATATTGAAATTTATAATTTTACATATAATATAAATAAACTAACTAACTAACTAACTAACATTTATTATATAAAGATTATTGTTTAGTAAAAATATAGTATAAAATAAAATAAAATAGAAAAGTCTAAGAAAAATATTAATAAAAAAGGAGGAGAGATGTTTAGATTAGAAAATATGGAACAAGTTGTTTCTTTAGCAGGATTATTACACGATTTTGGAAAGTTTACTAATAGGTCGTCAAGTTATGTAAAAAATATAAAAAATAAAGAATACAAAACATATAAACATCCTGTACTGTCAAAAGAATTTATATGCTTTTTAGAAGAAAATAAAATTATAGAAAATTCTGAATTATTAGAAAATCTGAAAGAACTTGTTTTAAAACATCATGAAAGTCTTAACTTTAAAGAAGTTAAACTTTCGGTTAAAGATATTGAAAATGAAAAATTACAGAGAATAGGAAACATAGTGGCAAGAGCAGATAACTATTCTGCTACTGAGAGAAGAGACGAACCTGTAGAAAATAACCAAAAGGAAAATACTCATTGGATGAGAAGGCCTTTAAATCCAATATTTGAAACAATCTCTTTGAAAAAAGATTTAAATGAAAGTGTATCATCATATTATGCATATAAATTAAGAACACTTAATTATAAGACAATATTTTCTCAACGACTTGCATCAGGAAAAGATGCAAATAATTTTAAAGAAAATACTGAAGAGGAATTGTACAAACATGTATGTAATTTTTTTGAAGAAGTAAAGAAAATTAATAGTAGCAGTTATGATGTGTTTTTTTCACATTTGTATCTATTAATGGAAAAATACATGTGGTGTATTGCCTCAGATACCCAGACTAAAATATCTGATATTTCATTATTTGATCATTTGAAAAGCACATCAGCATTGGTACTGGCTTCTTATAAGTACCATAAAGAGAAAAATATTTTAGAAACAGGAAATCAACCTAGAGAAAAAACAGAGCAATTTACAGTTTTGGTAGGAGATGTTAGTGGAATTCAGAATTTTATTTATGATGGAATAAAATCAGAAGGTGCTGCAAAAATATTGAGAGGAAAATCATTTTTTGTAAAAATGATAAGTGATGTAATAGCATTACATTTAATAAGAGAATTTGAATTAAATTTAACAAATATTATTTTAACTGCTGGTGGGAAATTTTATATTTTACTTCAAAATACAGAAGATTCAATGAAAAAAATTGAAGAGATAAAAGAAAAATTAAATAATTATTTGTATAAAGAATTTTTTGGACAACTCTTTGTAAATATTGTAACACTTGAAGCAAATGGTGATGAAATAGCTAAAAAATTTACTAAAATTCTTGAAAAAGGAAATAGGGAGTTAAATTGGCAAAAAGATAAAAGATTTTTCAATCAAATAAAGGAAAATCCAATTTTTGATGTAGAATACAGAGATGATGGAACAACGGCTTTAGATAGGTTAAATGAAAAGTTTAAAGAAATGGGAGGAAAAATTCCTAAAGCTAGGTTTATAGGAATAAGGTATAATCATAAGGCAGATAATAAAGAAAGTTTTGAAGTTATTGAAAACATGTCTATTCAGTTTTTTAAATCAAAAAAAGATATTGATATTTCAGGGAAAAACGAGAAAATAGATTTAGTAATATCTCTTAATAATGTTGAAATAGTTGAAAATTATCCTACGATATTAAGATTTATTAGTAATTATGCACCTTTAGAAGAAGATAAAAGTTCATTGAAAAGTTTTGAAAGTATTTCTAATGCAGCGACAGGAAATAAAAAAATAGCGGTTTATAAAGCAGATGTAGATAATCTTGGAATGATATTCAGTATAGGATTTAAAAAGAAGAAAAATGTTTCAGATGAAGAATTAGAAGAAGAGGATGAGAAAAACAAAAAAACTGACTTTAGATCCATTTCAAGAATATCAACTTTAAGTAGAAATATGGAATACTTTTTCTCATATTGGATGAATTCTATCTTTGAAATAGGAAAAGCAGAAATTTGGTTAGTTAATAAAATAAAAAAAGAAATTGATTTTAGTAATATTTATGTTCTTTATTCAGGTGGAGATGACTTAGTTATAATAGGCCCTTGGGATAAAATAATTTATGTGTCATATTTTATAAGAAAAAAATTTGAAGAATTCGTAACAGAAAATGAAGAGATAACTTTATCAGGAGGAATAGCAATCTCCCATCCTAAATTAAAAATAATAAATGGTATAGATATGGCAGGAGAACTCGAAGAAAAAGCTAAAGAAATTGACAAAGATAAAAATGCTCTTACTTTATTTGATAGATCATTTAAATGGGATGAATTTGAAAAAATATTTGAGTTTGCTGAAAAACTACAAAAAATATATGGAAATAAAGAAGAAAGGGGAATAATTACACAAGCATTTTTGTATAGATGTTTGAATTATACAGAAATGGCTGAGAAGTTATATGAATCTTTATCAGGAATTGATAAAAGTAGTAAAGCTGGAAAAGATATTGATTTTAATTTATTAACATACGTTTCAAAATTTGAATATGATTATGGTAGAAATATATTGCCAAAACTAAAGGAACTTGAATCTAAAATTGAAAAAAATAGAAAGAAATTGGAAAAAGCAAAAGACAATCAAGAAAAAAATAAAATAGAAAAAATAATTAAAGATAATGAAGAAAAAATTGAAATAATTAAAGAACTGAGAAATAAATTTATGGAAGAAATAAATGAAGAAAAAGGTAATTTTTTAACAAAATATATGAGAATAGTTTTAAACTATATAATTTATTTGAATAGAAAGTAGCAGGTGAAGAATATGGGAAATAGTAAAATATCTTTAAATGAATTTAAGAAAATAAGTAATTCAGAAACTCGAGAAAAAAAAAGTAGTTATCAAGGAAATCCTCGAAGAGATAGGAATAATAGAAATTATAACAGTAATCAAAGTCAGGATTCAAAGTCTGAAATAGAAAAAATAATGGATAGTATAAAAAAAGAAGGTTATCGAAACGAATCAAAAAATATTTTAAGAAAAAAACTTATTTTTGAAGAATCTCAAAAGATAGCTGAAGAATTATCGAAAGAAAAATTAAGTAATTCACAATTGAGAGCTTTTTTTAATGAAATAAATAAATTAAAATTAAAATATATAAAAAATGATAGAAATGATGAAAAAGAAAATCAAGAAGAATTAGGAAATTTAGCAATAGAATTATTAATTTTAAAATCAAAACTAGAATATAGAAGAGGTAAAAGTGGTAATAATAAATTGCCAAAAAATTTTTATATATTTATGAAAGAAAATATTGATTACATTGTTAATAATGATAAGAAAATATACTTCAAAGACTTTAAAACTTTTTTTGAAACTGTCATAGGATATACATATGGACTTGGTGGAGTAAATAATAGATAGAAAAGGAGAAAAGAAATGTCAAAATATAAATTAGTAGAAATATATAAAATAAGTGGACAAATAAAATTAGAAACAGGATTACATATTGGAGGAGATGAAGGTGTCATTGAAATAGGAGGAAATGATAATCCAATTGTAAGAGATGTATCAACAGGAAATCCTTATATACCAGGAAGTAGTTTAAAAGGAAAAATGAGATATTTATTAGAATGGTATACTGGAAATATTAATAGTAATGGAAAAGTATACGATAAATTACCAGAAGGGATTGAAAATGACGTACTTTTAAATGTATTTGGAGCAACAGCAGGCGGAAACGGTAAAAAAGGACCTACAAGAATAACAGTGAAAGATGTATTTTTGAGTGAAAATTCAGAAAAAGAAGTAAAAAGAATGAAAGAGAAAAAGGGAACGGATACGGAGTTAAAAACAGAAAATAGTATAAATAGACTTGATTCAAGTGCTAATCCAAGAAATCTAGAAAGAGTTCCAAGAAATTTAGTTTTTAATATGGAAATTAATTTTAAAGTTTTAAGTATAGATAACAAAAATGAAATAGAAAAAATGATAAAAGATGGTTTAAAATTAGTTGAAATCGAAGGACTTGGAGGTTCAGTTTCTAGAGGAAGCGGACAAATAAAATTTGAGAATTTGAAAATAGAAAATTTGTTTAATGGACAGGAAGAAAATATAGACTTAGATGATATAAAATTAGGAGATTAGAAAATGAATTATAGTATTTGGAAAATAAAATTAAAACCTAAGAGTTCATTTTTAACACCTATTCAGTCTGATACTTTATTTGGATCTATGATTTGGGCTTTAAAAATGATAGAAGGAGAAGAATTTATTGAAACTCTTGTAGAAGAAACAAAAAATTATAATCCGCCTTTCATTTTTTCAAATCCGATAATTAATGGAAACTATCCTATTTTTGGAGAACTAAGTAAAGAGTTCTTAGATGAAATAGATAATGTTAAATTAAAAGAATTTGATAGAAAAAAAATAGAGTTTTACAAAGCTATTAAAAAGAAAAAATATATTAGTAGAGGTGTATTTGAAGAACTTTTAAATGGTAAAAAATTAGAACAGATTTATTTAGATGTTTTAGAAGGAAAAAGGGATTTTTCTAATTTAGAAAAAAGAAAAAGTCTTCGTAATCCAAGTAATCCAAAAATCAATGAAAATTTTTTAGAAGAAATACTAAATGGGAAAACAGATGAAAATAAAATAATAAATGAAAGTAGAAAATCATTTATAATAGAAGGTAGAATACGAAATCAAATAAATAGACTCGGAACTATTAAAGAAGAAGAGAATGACACGAGATTATTTGAACAAAATGAAATTAGATTTTTGGAAGAAACAGAAATAGAAATTTTGTAAAAATAAGAGATAATTTTGATATAAAAAAATTTGAAAACGGATTAAAATATATATCTTTTAATGGATATGGAAAAAGTGCAAGTACAGGAAAGGGACAATTTGAAATTATTGAAATGAAACAAGAGGAAATATTTAATAAGAGAAAAGATAAAGGTAATTTTATAGTTCTTTCTAATTATATTCCAAATGAAGAAGATAATATAGAAGTTATAAATTCCAATCTTCTTACTAAAAAACCTAAAGCATATATGACAGAGAATCCTTTCAAAAATTATTTTATTTGTTATACAGAAGGATCTTATTTTAAAGGAAAATCTGATTTGATAAAAGGGCGAGTACTGGAGAATTTAAAAATAGATGACAATAAAAGTATTCAATGCCTTATTCCTTTTGTTGTGGGAGTTGATAACTAATGAATGTAGCAAAAAAATATAATGTGAAATTACTTCCATTGACAGATATTCATATTGGAAGTGGAAAAGATATAGAGGCGTATGAATATACAGTTAAAGCTGAATACATGTATAGAATTGATATGTCAGAAGTTTTTGATAAAATGAGTGATTCTGAAAAAGAGAATTTTTATAAAATACTTAAAAAGAATAACCTTTTTAACATAAGAAGTTGGATACACGATAATTACAGGGAGGAATGGGGTTATATTTACAAAGAAAAAGTGTCTTCTGATTTTGAGAAGTATTATAAAGAGAAATTAGATGACAGAAGTCAAGAAAATAGTCAGCTAAGTATTTTTGAGTTTATTGGATACAATGATAAAAAATATATTCCAGGAAGTTCAATAAAAGGAGCATTAAGAACAGCTTTTATATATAGTTATTTTTTAGAAAATGAAAAAAAATATAAAGTAGAAAAAAAGAAAAATGAAGCTCAAATAATGGAAGCTAATATTTTAAATGCTAAAAGGATTGATAAAAATCAAAATATAACAGGTTTAGAGCCTAAAAAAGATCCTTTTAAAACAGTCAAGATTTTTGATACAGAAGAAATTGAACTTGAAAAATTTTCTGTAAATGTGCTTCAAATAAAAGAAGGGAATTTATTTTGTGAAGTTTTAAGTGGAATATATAATGAAATTGATAAACTTGAAAAAGAGAATTTTGGAAATGAAATAGATTTTGAACAAGGAATAAATTTTAATATTGTGTCAACAGAATACTCTTTGAAAGAAAATTTAAAAATGGGTTATAAAAAGAGCTTTGGAATGAAAGAATTAATAGATTCTTTAGATGATAAAGTAGAAAATATAATAAACTTTGAAACTGAAAAGAAAAGAGAAAAAGATAGTTACAATATAAAAGGATTTTATGAATTTCTGAAAAAAATATTTGATACTTTCAAAAATAGAGATAATAATATAAGTTTAATCAGAATAGGAAAATATACAGGATTTAATAATAAAACAATAAATTTAGTTACAGAAAAACCAGATGAAAAATCAAGAACAATATTTGATGAAAATAATTATCCTATGGGATGGGCATTAATAAAAGTAGAAGAGGTAAATATTTAATGAATAGTTTTTTAATTTCATTATCGCCTGTTAAAAATACTGTTATTACAGAAGATAACTATAATATAGAAATACATAAATTTTTTAATAGAATGTTTCCTGAAATAAATTTAAATGATTTTAGAGTATCTTCATTTTTTGGATATTTTTTTGAAAATAATTTCCTATTAAGTGAAGAAAAAAATTATAAGATAATGATAACAATAAAGAAAACAGAATATTTTTCTTCAATTATTCAAAAATTATTTAGAAAAGCTTTAAATAAAGAAATCTTTTTTATTGGTAAAAATGAATTTAAAATAAAGGGTATAATTTCAAATGATAAAATTTGGACAGGATATTATAATTTAGAAGAAATAATAGAAAATAATCAAGAAGAATTACGCTCTAATTTTAGAGTGAAAATTGTTACTCCAATAATTGATACAAATGAAGGTAAATTTATATTTGGATTTGATAAAATATTCCATAAAATTATAGAAGAATTTTCTGAATATTGTGATGAAGATTTTAGTTGGATAATTAATCAAAAAGAGAGAATTTTTATTGTGAAAAAAGAAAAATATTATACTAAAGATGTGAAAATAAGAGGATTAAATAAAACTTCGTATTTAGGAGAGATTGAAATTGAAATAGTAGAAAAACAATATAAAAATTTAATTTATGCGATATTAATGCTTGCTAAATTTAACGGAATAGGAGATTTTTCTAATTATGGATTTGGACAAGTAATTATAAAAAATTAAATTTCAAGATTTTTATAACTTTTAAATAAAATTTTGTAAAAAAACAAGGAGTTGTACTAGTGAAATACTCGATATTAAAATTCAAACGAAAAGAAACACATACAATGAGAGACCTAGAAAAATTAAGAGGTTTTTTGGCAGATAAATATAAAAAAAATGTATTATTTCATAATCATCTGTTAGACGGATATAATTATTCGTATCCTAAATTACAGTATAAATTGATAAAAATACGCTTTCTGTAATGGGAATTGGTGAGGATGTTACTGAGATAAATAAAAAAATTTTTGAAGATATTGATTATTTGGATATTGATGGAAATTTGATTTTTGATATTCAGAAAGAGATTGAAATTTTTGAGGATGAAATAGAGTTTACAAGGAATAAAATATATGAATATCGGTTTGTGACGCCTTATTTACCATTAAATGAGAAGAATTTTTCTAAATATTTGAAGAGGGAGTACACGTTGGAGCAGGCTATTACAAATAATATTTTAGAAGTATTAAAAGGTTTGGGAATTTGGCTTGAGAAAGAAAATAAAATTTATGTTTCCACAGATTTGCAAATAACTTCGAGAGATTTAAAAAATGTAAATATGATTGCATTTATTGGAACTTTTTATACGAATATAAAATTTCCTGATTACTTTTCGCTTGGAAAAAGAAAAAGTTTGGGTTATGGAACGTTTGTAAAAGTTGAGAAATAAATTTTTATAAAAATGAAACGAGATATATTAAAGAAATTGAAATTTATGGAGATTTAATTTATGAAAATAATAATATCACCAAGCAAAACTAAAAAAATTAACAGTTTGCCAATAAAAGATAGTGGCTCTTTGACTCAAAAAGAGCCTTTTTATCTAGAAATAACAAATGAAATTATTGAAAAAATAAAAACCTTTTCTGTAGAGGAAATTGAGAAAAAGTTTAAATTAAAAAATGAGAAGGCACAAAAGTTATTGGTATTTTATAAAAATTATGAAAACGAGAAAAGCGGAAATGCTTTGGCAAGCTATACTGGTGTTGCGTATAAGGCTATAAAGATTGAAACATTTGATAAAAGTGATTTTGAATATTTAGAATCGTATTTGGTTATCTTATCTGCTTTGTATGGGATTTTGACACCTTATACAAATGTGAAGGAATATCGGCTTGATATGACAAATTCAATTTTTGAAAGTAAGTCGCTTTATGAGGTTTGGAAAACTAGCGTGAATGAATATTTTGAAAAAGAAGACGTTATTTTAAATCTTGCTTCAAAGGAATATTCTAAACTGATAAACTTTGATAAATTAATTGATTTTGAGTTTTGGGAAGATTCAAATGGGAAATTGAAACAAGTGAGTACAAACTCGAAGAAAATGAGAGGTTTTACTTTGAATTATATTGTGAAAAATAAGATTAGTGATGTAAAAAAATTGAGAAATATTACTTTGGATGGATATGTTTTTGATGAGAATATGTCGGATGAAAGAAAATTTGTTTATGTGAAGAAATAATAGATTTTAGAAAGAGGAAATTTTTATTTTACTCTTTTTTTGTGAATAGTAATAGAAATTGTTGGCAAAATATAGTATACTGGATTAAGAAAAGAAAAAAGTTATAAAATTGTAGATTTTTAAATTTTGTAAATGGAGTAAAGATGATAAAAATAGATGTAGATGAGAGAAAGTGGAAAAAAATAAAAGAAGAACATTCAGAATGGTATTGTAAAAAAATATTTCCTAAAGTAAAAAAAGCATTTGAAGAATTAAAAAAACTATATGAAGATAAGTTTTCTGATTATCAAGAGTTGGAAAGATATGTAGAAATGCTAAAAAAAATAGTAGCAGAAGAGAAAGGGTTTGTTATAAAAGAAGAATTATTTTTGTATTATAAAATTAACGAAATAGAAAAATTAAGAAATTTAATGCAAAAAGTAGGAAAGAAAAAGTGTTTTAGAAGTATGTTTTGATAAATTAAAAGTACCTAAAAAATATTTGCCGAATCAACTTTTTTGTTATGAAAAATTACAAAATGGCAATAAAGATTGGGGTAGACATAAATTATTATTTTTAATGGGAATAGAAGTATGTCCGTCAGAATGGTACTATAAAAAAATATTTCCTAAAATTAAAAAAGCATTTGAAGAATTAAAAAAACTATATGAAGATAAATTTTCTGACTATGAAGAGTTGGAAAGATATGTAAAAATGCTAAAAAAAATAGTAGCAGAAGAGAAAGAGTTTGTTATAAAAGAAGAATTATTTTTGGATTATAAAATTAACGAAATAGAAAAATTAAGAAATTTAATGCAAAAAGTAGGAAAGAAAAAAAGTGTTTTAGAAGTATGTTTTGAAAAATTAAATATATCTGAAGAATATTTGCCAAATCAACTTTTTTGCTATAAGAAATTATACGAAGAAGGAAAATGGAGTAGACATAAGTTATTATCATTAATGGGAATAGAAGTATGTCCATATTGTCAAAGGAATTATATTAGTAGTTATGAAGAGAATAACGATAATAAACCTGAAGAAAATAATGATAAAAAAACAACAGCAACTTTAGATCATTTTTATCCAAAGGCAGATTATCCATTTTTAGCTTTATCTTTATATAATTTTATACCTAGTTGTTATGTCTGTAATACTGTATTTAAAAATGGTAAAGAAGTACAAATTTATCCATATGAAGAAGGTTTTGATGAATTAGGAGTAAAATTTAGGATTTCAGGAAAAGTTATAAATGAAATTTTAGGAGAAAAGGATTCTGATTTTTCAGTAGAAATTGATTGTAAAAATATTGAAGATAAAGAAAAAGAAAACAAAGTAAAAAATAGTATTAAAAATTTAGGATTGGATAAAGTGTATGAAAAATCACATAATCAGTATATTCAAAATTTATTATATACTGTTGAAAAGTATCCAGAAAATTATTTAGAGGCTTGTGGAGAGATGTTTGAAAATGATAATAACAAGAAAAAACAGCTTGAAGAATATTTTAAAGATATTGTGAAAGAGCCGTATAGAAAAAGGATAGAAAATGGTGAGCCTTTGGCGAAATTGACTAAAGATATTTTAGAAGAATTTGATATAAAAATTTAAGGAGAAAATGAAATGTTTCCAATATATATGTATGTAAAAGAATATAAAGGATTGAAAGATTTTGAAATTACTTTTGATAATAATTATGAAATTACTTTTGAAGGCGAGATACTAACAATTAATAAAATAAAAACTGATAATAATATAGAAAATTTTTATTCTATTGATAAAACAATAGGAAATATAGATAGTGTTAATTTGTTGATTGGGAAAAATGGGAGTGGGAAGACAAGTGTTTTAGAAGTACTCAATGTACTTCATTTAGGTTCTTCTACTAATAATGAAGAAGTAAAAAAGATCAAGGGATATATAATTCTTTATAAATCTTATTCTAATGATGAAGATTTTATTCTTGAAAAAGATTTCTGTTCAATGTCTATAGAAATAAAAGAATTTCCAAAAAAGATAAATGTTAAAGAAGAATTCAGAAAATTAAGATTTACAAATCAAGAAAATTATAGAGAAGATTTTCTAGAAAGTATAGGAATAGTAAAATTTTCATTTAAAGGAGAAACTCTAAATGCTACTCAAAGAGAAGGAGTGTTTGGATTTGGACAAGAGAGAACAGTTTTTAAATTAGATACTAGATTAGAAAATAAAAGCAAAAAAAATATATATGATTATTTAATTAAAATAAAACAAGGAAAAAATAAAGATAATTTTGAAAATGCATATTTAACATTAGTGATTCCTGATTTATGCATTAAACATATGATTTCAAATGAGAGAGTAATTAATTCTAAATTTGAAGAATTTGATAAAATTACTTTTGATAAGATTATTGATGACGGTCTTTTTAGGTTATATGAATATGATGATGTAAATAATTATAGTTTAGAAGATATTATTTTAAATAATTATTTTAATTGGATTTATTTAATTATAATACTAAGAAAAGTTTTTGAAATTCGCAATAAAAAAGAATATTCTGAAAAAAAATTAAGAAAAATGTTAGAAAAGGAAAGAAAGAAAAAGTTAAAACTATTAGACGGTAAGTTTACAATTAAAAAATTTGAGATATTATTAAAAGAGCTTAGAAAATCATTAGGAATACCAGAAAAAGAAATTATATTTGATGAAAAAGATGAAAAAAATTATAAAACTGTTGAAGAGATAGCTGCTCTTATAAATGATATTACAGAAGAAAAAGATGAAATAAATACCCGAAATGATAATAAAATTATTAAAAAATTTAAAATAAATTTTGAAGAAAAAAATGAAAGAATCAAAGAATTATTGGAAAAATATCAAAATTTTCATATTCCTAAAGACGGGATTGATACAGATTTAATATTTAAAAGCGTAGAATATATACAAATAGAAGAAGAGGGATTAAGTGATGGCGAAAGAATAAAATTACAATATTTTTCAACCCTTTATGGAGTTTTAAATGGTGAATTTAAAAATAGAAAATATATTACGCTTTTATTTGATGAAGTAGAAACTTATCTACATCCTGAATGGAGCAGAAGATTTTTATATGAATTAATAGAAGAATTAGGAAAGTATGAAGATAAAAAGTTTAAATTGATTTTTGCAACACACAGTCCTTTTCTGATAGCAGATGTTTTGGCAAAAGATTGTATTTATTTGAGTAAAGATGAAAACGGTAAAATTCAGGCTGAAATTAAAGAGGATGTGAAAACTTTTGGAGCAAATATTATTGACTTGTTCAAGGATACTATGTTTTTAGAATCGACTTTTGGGAAATTTGCTACTGAAAAGATTAAATGGGCAGTTGATGAAATAAGCGATAGTAAAAAAAATTATTCGCAGATAAAAAATAATTCTGAGATTAAATTTTTAATAGATGAAATTGGAGAAAAGTTAATCTCTAATAAGTTGAAATCAATGATTGAATCAAAGTTTAAAGGTACAAAAGAAGAATATTATTATAAAAAAATAAGACAATACAAAATGAAGTTAAAAAAATTAAGAAATAAAAAAGATAAAAAGTAGAAAAAATTATAACATCTCGTATACAAAAAATAGAAATCCATAATAAAATTACACCTTCCATTGTAACAGTAACTTTAAAAATTACTCTAAAAGGAAGGTGTTTTATAGTTATTAAAATTTATTAATTCAAAAATTTCCCCTTCACAAATCCCCCAACCTTAACCACCGCCAATAAAATCGTAAGCAATACAATAATCGAAGGGCCTGACGGAATATTTAGCGTGTAGGAAAAATATAGTCCTGACAGTATTCCGATGAATGAGAAAATTATGGATAGAATTATGATTGTTGAGTATTTTCTTGCGAGCGAGGCTGCGATTGCCTGTGGGATTGTCAGGATTGAGATTATTAAGATGATTCCTATTGTCTTTATGTTTATTATTATGACGGAAGATATTAGGATTATCATAAAGTAGTTTATGAAGGTTACTGGGACGCTGTGGATTTTGTAGAAGTTTTCATCAAAGCTGGTGTAGACGATGCTTTTGTAGAAGATGATGAAAAATGTGATTGTGATTATGTCCAGTATTAGTAGTAAAATTATGTTTAGGGTGTTGGATAAAAGGATATTTCCAAATAAATAAGTTGACATATCGGATTGATAGCCTGGCGTCAAGAAGGCAAAAATAATTCCGATAGCCATTCCCATTGACATAACGATACCTATTCCCAAATCACCGTCAACGTGAAGAGTGTCTTTTAGAACTAAAATCAGCACACCTGACAATATTGAGAAAATCAGTCCAAAAAATAGCGGATCTTTTATTGGCAAGTTAAAGAAGTAAATCAGGTAAATTCCTATTCCGATACCGCCGTAAGAGGCGTGGCTAATACTTGATGAAATAAAGACCATTTTTTTATTTACAATATAAGTTCCTATTATTCCACAGCATATACTTGAAAGAAGCCCTACAATAAGGGCGTTTCTCATAAAGGCATATTCAAAAATTTTTATAAATTCCATATTTCCCCAATCTTTAATAATTTATCTTTAATTTTGTAAATTTTATTTGTGTGAATGTAAGTAAGGATTGCTGCACACATAATCTTCCTTTTTCTCATAAACTCGAATGTTGCCTTCCACGACAAAAATTGAATCAATGTAATCGTAGATTTTTTCAAGCTCGTGAGAAATTACAACGATTGTTGAATTTGATAATTCCTTTATTTTTTCAAAAAGTTTAAATTCAAATTCCTTATCCAGAAATGACTCTGGCTCATCAAGAAAAATCAGTTCTGGTGAAGAAATTAAGGCACGTGCAATTAATGCCCTTTGAAGCTGTCCACCAGATACTTCGTTTATTAATTTATTTTTTAAATGAAAAATATCAAATTCCTTCAAGAGTATTTCAGCACGTTTTTTTTCTTCATTGTTAAATCTTCTGAAAAGATTATTTTTATTAGTCAATCCCGATATTACCAAGTCAAAAATATTAATGGGAAAGGAAGCGTCGAACTCCCTTATTTGTGGTAAATATCCAATTTTGTTTTCACTTGTAAAAAATTCAATACTGCCAGATTTTTTTCTCAAAAATCCCAGCATAACCTTTACTAAAGTTGATTTTCCGCCACCATTTCTTCCCAGAATTGCAACATTTTTTCCTTTAAAAATATCTAAATTTATATCGTTCAAAATATAATCATTGCTGTATTTAAAGTTAAGATTTTGTACACTCACAAGTTTTTTATTCTGTCCGTTAGTCATCAAATTTTTATCCTTTCGTTTTCTTCTCGTTCTTTTTTTGAATAAAAATTTTTAATTTAAATAATCTACAAACTGTTTTAGATTTTCAAAGACATTTTCCTTGTCAACATTAAATTCAGCAACTTTTGAGTTAGGAATTTCTTTTGAAATTGCCTCAGCACTTTGTTTTGGAAATTGAGGTTGAACTAAGATTGTAGTTACGTTATGTTCTTTTGCTTCGTCAATAATTTCCTTTATTTGCTGTGCTGATGGTTCTTTTCCTTCCTGCTCGATTGAAATTTCTTCAATGGCATAATTTTTTAGGAAATAGTTTAATGCAGGATGATAAATCATAAATGATTTTTTAGTTTTTGAAGCCATTTTTTGTGAAAGTTCTGCTTTTACTTGATTAAGTTCTGTAATGAAAGCGTTGTAATTTTTTTCAAAAGTTTCTTTTTTATCTGGATAAAGTTTTGACAATTCATTTTTTATATTTTCAGCAATTTTTGGCATCATATCAAGCGAGAACCATACATGCGGATCAATTCCCTCATGCTCATGATGTTCATGTTCTTCCTTTTTACCATGCTCATGTTCATGTTCGTGATCATGATCCCCTTTGATAAATAAATTTTTATCAACACCATCCAAAACATTAACAATTTTGTTTTTATCGCTTAGGCTGTCAGAAATTGTTTCTTCAAATCCTAACATATTATAAGTGAAAAATACCTTTGAGTTTTCTAAAATTTTCAAATCTGAAGGTTTTGGCTCAAATAGTTCGTGATTCATATTTGGCTGGACAATTGAAATAACTTCAAAATCATCTCCTGCAATTTTTTGAGTAAGCCATCTCAAAGGTGGCACGCTTGTTACAATTTTTTCCCTTGTTCCTGCAGTTCCTTGCTCTTTTTTAGTTTCTGATTTATTTCCGCAAGAAAAAATAAACAGAGCTGATAATAAAAGTAATGATAATAATTTTTTCATTTTAATTCCTCCTAATATGTATTTTGTAAATCATGAATTTTAATCACAATCGTTGCATTTTCCTTTAAAAATCGAAAGATGTGACAATAGTGAAAAGCCTCGTTTTTTTAATTCACTTTTTTCCTTTTCAGTTTCCTTATTTGAAAATTCAGGCACAGTTTCAATATGCTTGCAAGAATCACAAATAAAAAAATTGGCATTTTCTTCCTTAAAGTAATATTTTTCATTTTCAAAGTCAAATGAAAAAATATAATTATTTTTCTCTAAAAATTCCAAAGCCCGATAAACCGTTGATAAGTCAAAATCTACTTTTGATTTTAAAAACTTGGCATTTACTGGAGTGTCTGAAGACTTTACAAGATTAAGTATTTGTTGCCTTTTCTTAGTTAATTTCATAATAACATCTCCTAATAATAAAAAACGTTTTTTATTTCAATAAATTGCAAATCATTCGCAAAATATAATCTATTATATATTAAAAAAACCTATTTGTCAAATGAATAGGTTTTCATATATTTTATAAAAAACTTCAGATTATACGGACTAAAAAATTATTATTCTGTCATTATAATAACTTTTCCATTAGCACTATTCGATTCTAAATATTTATGTGCCAAAGAAATCTCATCTAATGTAAATATTTTTGAAATACATGGTTTAATATTATATTTTTCAATAAATTCAAACATTTCTTTTATTGTATTTTTATTGACATTTGTGCTGTCAAATGAAGTTAAATACGACTCTGAAATGATGTCTACTAACGGCTCAAAATCTTCAATTATCCAGCCTCCAAGACATCCTGTCATACAGACAATTCCACCTTGCTTTACTGATTTTAGCGACGATTTCAAAGTTGGTCTTCCAATTAATTCTAAAACTTTATCCACGCCATCTGGGAATAATTTTCTTAAATTTTCATCGAAATTTTCATCTCCAACAATCACTTCATCTGCGCCTTTTTCCTTCAAAAACTGCTCTTTAGATGCACTTCTGCTCGTAGCAGCAACTTTTACATTGATAGCTTTTGCCAACTGAATAGCTGCTAATGCCACCGAACCTGTTCCACCTCGAACTAAAAGTGTTTCTCCTTCCTTTAATTTCAAACTTTTAAAAATTGAGCCGTACGCCGTATAATAAAGTTCTGGATATGCTGCAATTTCTGACCAGAAAGTATTTTCTTCTGTAATTTCTAAATTTTTTGAAAATCTTTCTTTTAATAATTCTTTACTTTTTAATTCGATATTTTTGAAAAAATCTTTTTCATCAGGCAATCTATAAACTTGATTTTTGGGAATCAAAATATATTCTGCATAACTTCCGTCAAATTCTCTTCCCATGCCATTCATCATCGAAAAAACTTTGTCGCCTTTTTTAAAATCGCTGTTAGACGGCTCTTCCACAATGCCGACACACTCAATTCCAATTACTCTTGGAAGTTTTACTGATGGCGAATCTCCTTGACGAGTAAAAATTTCCGCTCTATTTATTCCAAATGCCTTTATTTTTACAAGAATCCAGTCCTTTTTCACTGCTGGAATTGGCACATTTTTTACTTTCATTTCTTGAGCACTACAAGGTTTTTCAAGCACCATTGCCTTCATAAATTTTCTTTCCATAAATTTTAACTTCCTTTTGATTTCTATTTATTTAAAAATTTTATCATGTTTTATAAAATATTTGACTTATATGTTACTGTATGGTAATATAAATTTACTATATAGTAATATTTTTATGTAAATATATTATCATATAGTAATAATTTTGTAAAGGAGGAAATCTATGAAATCAAACTCTGGATTTTATATAGGCAGAATAAAACAAGTAAATACTAGACTTTTGAATAAATTTTTGGCACAAAAAAATATAACGGCGTTTAATGGGGAACAAGGTCGAATTTTACATGTACTTTGGGAAAATGATGGGATTAGTAACAGAGAATTGTCAAAAAATCTGGTCTTGCTATGAGTTCGCTTACAACGATGCTTGAGAGGATGGAAGAAAAAAATTTATTGATACGAAAATTTTGTCCGAGTGATAAACGGAAAAGTTTAATTTTTTTAACGGATTATGCAAAATCCTTGAAAAATGAATATGATGAAATTTCTGATAAAATGACCGAAATCTCTTTTGAAGGAATTTCAAATGAAGAGAGATTAGCTTTTGAGGCGACTTTAGAAAAAATTTTACATAATTTTGAGAGAGCTGAACAAAAATTTAATAAAAAATAATTTAAAATACTGAACGAAATTTGAAATTTATAAAATTTATAAAAATTATTTGGTATTTAACTGGAGGTAAATGAATGATAGAATTTATCAATGTTGGAATGACTTATCCAAATGGGAATGTTGGATTAAAAAATATAAACTTGACTATAAACGAGTCTGAAATTACGGTTTTTATTGGACCGTCTGGGAGCGGGAAAACTACGCTTTTGAAAATGATTAATCGGTTGGAGGATAATACGACTGGGGAAGTGAAAATTAATGGAAAAAATGTAAAGGATTACAATATTCACAAAATGCGTTGGGATATTGGATATGCTTTGCAGCAAGTGGCACTTTTTCCGCATATGACAGTTGAAGAAAATATTGCGATTGTGCCTGAATTGAAAAAATGGAAAAAAGAAAAAATTGATGCAAGAATTGACGAGTTATTAAATATGGTTGGACTTGATCCTGAAAAATATCGAAAAAGAAACCCTTCGGAATTGTCTGGTGGAGAAGCACAAAGAGTTGGAATTGCAAGAGCTCTAGCCGCTGATCCAAAAATTATTTTGATGGATGAGCCGTTTAGTGCGTTAGATCCCATCACTCGTGCAAATTTACAGGAAGATGTGAAAAAACTTCAGAAACAAATTCACAAAACAATTGTTTTTGTAACTCACGACATTGAAGAAGCATTTTTATTGGGGGATAAAATTTGTATCATTCAAGACGGCGAGTTAGTTCAAGCTGGAACAAAACACGAAATAATCTCAAATCCTAAAAATGATTTTGTGAAAAAATTTATAGCTATTAAAAAGAAAGAAGGTGAAATTTATGAATAAATTAATTTTGACTTTTTTAGAGAAGAAAGACGAATTTTTTAGCGGAATTATGGAACATATTCAAATTTCTTTTATCGCACTAATAATTGCTCTAATTATTGCCATTCCACTAGGAATTTATTTAAGCTACCACAAAAAATTAGCGAATATTGTTATTGCGATTAACGGCGTTATTCAAACTATACCGTCTTTAGCAATTTTAGCACTTTTAATACCAATCGTTGGAATTGGAAGAAAACCTGCAATAATCGCTTTAATACTTTATGCACTGCTTCCAATTTTACATAACACTTACACTGGTATTACTGGCGTAGATCCAATGTATATGGTAACTTCAAGAGCTTTAGGAATGAATAAATTTCAGCAACTTACAAAAGTTCAGCTTCCTCTGGCTATGCCTGTAATAATGACAGGAGTTAGAACGGCTGCTGTTTTGATTATAGGAACTGCCACATTAGCTTCCCTTGTTGGAGCTGGAGGGCTTGGAAAACTGATTTTGCTTGGTCTTGATAGAAATAACAACTACTTGATTTTGTTAGGAGCGATTCCTGCCGCTTTACTTGCAATTTTATTTGATTTCATCTTTAAGCAATTCGAAAAATTGAGTATCAAAAAAATATTAATTTTCCTAATTTTAATCATATTTGCATGTTTTTTGGGAACAATTAGCAGTTTTAATAATACAAAAAAAGATAAATTGATAATTTCTGGAAAACTTGGTTCAGAGCCAGAAATATTGATAAATATGTATAAAATTTTGATTGAAGAAAATAGTAAACTTGACGTTGAGTTAAAACCTGGACTTGGAAAAACTTCATTCGTATTCAATGCTTTGAAAAATGGCGATATTGATATTTATCCTGAATTTTCAGGAACTGCAGTTTTCACTTTCTTGAATGAAACTCCTGTAAATAATAATGCTGAAGATGTTTTCAATCAAGCAAAAAAAGGTATGGAAACTAAATTTAAAATGATTATGCTAAAACCTATGAAATATAATAATACTTATGCAATTGCTGTTAGCAAGAAATTTGCTGATGAAAATAATTTGAAGACGATTTCTGATTTAGCAAGAGTGAAAGATAAGATAAAAGCTGGATTTACAAGGGAGTTTAACGACCGTGAAGATGGATATCTTGGACTTAAAAAATTGTATCAGTTTGAAATTCCGAATATTAAAGAATTCGAGCCAAAACTTCGTTATGTTGCTGTTCAAAGTGGCAATATTAACTTGGTTGACGCTTATTCTACTGACCCCGAACTTGCTCAGTATAATATGGTTATTTTAAAGGATGATAAGCATTTATTCCCGCCATATCAAGGTTCTCCAATGATGCGTGAGGAAACTTTGAAAAAATACCCTAAATTGAAAGAGATTTTGGAAAAATTGAGTGGCAAAATTTCAGATGAAGAAATGTCAACAATGAATTACCGTGTTTCTGTGAAAGGTGAGAGAGCGGAAGATGTTGCTAGAGAATATTTAAGAAATGCCGGAATTATTAAAAAATAGAAAATTAGTAGGTTAGTTATAAAATGTTATAAAATAAAAAAAAATTAGGTCGGATGAAAATTCGGCTTTTTTTTATGATATGGAGATAATTATTTAATTATTTACAATTTACAATAATAAAATAAAAGATTATAGAAATATCATATTAAATTATCGGACGTAATATTTTTTTTATTTATATTATTTCATTTTTATTATTAATTAACTTTAAACTATTCATAAGTAGTAGTAGATTATGATAATGAGAATAAAAAAATGACAGTCTTAATAAATTATAATTACTATTTTTTAATAATTTATAAGATTGCCATTTTTTTTAACTTAAATAGCAGTAGAGAGAGTTTATATAATAATATAGAAGAATCTGCCATCTAAGTTGTGAATATAAAAGGTTATATATTTGTTAGTATTATTATTAGTATGACTATTTTATTAGTCTAAAGGCATGTTATTAGGTTTAGATCCTTTAGGTCTGTGATTTAACATCTCTATTAATTTAGTAGCTTCATCTTTTGAAACTTTTCCGCTGTTTAATGAATTTGTTAGTGATTGAATTTCTGTGTCAGTCAATCTTTTTGGGGCATCTTTTGGCTTACATTTATCATTTGGTTTGTGAGGACCTCTTCTATCTAGCATTTTTGCGATTTCAGCTCCTTCAGCCTTTGTAATTTTTCCGTTGTTTAGTTTTGTTTTTAATTCTTCAATTCTAGCTGGGTCAGGTTTTTTTATAATATTTCCATTTTCATCTACAAGATTTCCATTTGAATCTTTTTGCAATCTATGTGGCGGTCTACATTCATTATTTACTGTGTTATTTGTTGCGGTTGTTGTTCTGGTAGTATTATTTGCTGTTGTACCTGCAAATATTGATAATGATGTTAATAAGGCGATTCCCAAAATTTTCTTTTTTCCTATTTTTTTCATAATAATTCCTCCAATTCAATTATTTACAATTTTATTTTTTATACTTTTTCTTTATCACAAGAATATAATATCAATAAATTTTGACAAAATTATGTAGAATTTATGTCTTTTTTGTGAAGTTTTAAAATTTTAATATTTCTTTACTTTGACAATATTAATCTAATATAATTGAATAAAAAAGATTTTTTTAGTATAATTAAGATAAATAAAAAGAGAAAAATTGTAGTAGCAGAAGATCTGAAGATTTAAAAAAGTTGAAAAATTGAAATGGGAGGAAAAAATAAATAATGAAGAAAGAAAACTTCTTAAGGCAATTTGTAAAAGAACAAGAATATTTGGCTATTAAATTGTATAATTATTATGAAACTGCACAGGATTATGAAATTGTCAGTTTTACGGAGGAATTTTATACACCGAATTTTTGGAAAAAGTTGGGGGAAAAATTTGGAGGAGTAAATGTTGTTTGTGATGGAGTTTTTGTAGATAGTGATAGAAGACAGATTGCATTTATTCCTGATAGTTTTATGAATGAAAACGATAATTTGGGATTTGAAAATAATGAGAATGATCTTGAAAATTTTAGATTTAATCAGAATGTAATTCAATTTCCAAATAAATTGTTAAAGATAGCAATAGATTCAAGATTTTATGGGTATTTGCATAAGGATTTTTTGGGAAGTCTTATGGGGCTTAATGTAAAAAGAGAGCTTATGGGAGATTTAATCATTGAAAGTTGTGATAAAAAAGATAAGCGAATTTTTGGATATATTCCAGTTTCTGAAAAAATTGTAGATTATATCATTTCAGAATTGAAGCAGATTGGGAGGGCAACTTGTGAAATTGAAGTTGTGGACATTAAAGATAAGAATAATCTTCCGAAATATAAATATGATGATAAATTAATTACTGTTCAGTCAAAGCGACTGGATAGCATAGTTTCAACAATTACTAATTTATCTCGTACAAAAGTAATTGAACCAATTGAAAAGGGTCAAGTTTTAGTTGATTATGTAGAAGAGAAAGATAAATCTAAATTGCTTGAAATTGGGAGTCTAATTACAATTAGAGGATTTGGGAAATATAAGTTATTTTTAGATAAGGGGGAAACTAAAAAGGGAAAAGAACGGATACTTGTAAAAAAATATATTTGATTTTTTTGTTTTTTAAATTAAAATGGAACTGAATGAAGAATTAAGAAAAATATAAAAAACTAAAATTATTTAATAAGGTTTTATAGACTTTTATAAATAATAAAAAATATAATCTTAAATTAAAATAATAAAAGAAAGTAGGTAAAGAAATGAAAGATGTAACACCAAAAAGTAATTTGGAAATATTGATAAAATGTTTAGGAACAGCAATTGCGATTGTGTTGGTAATTACATTGTTAAGATTAGCGTTTAGAATATTTTTATCGGTTGTGATATGGATAATCCCGATTACTTTAGTATTGTTTATTTATCACAAATTTAATGATAAATGATTGTTAATTAATGTAAATAAAGGGATAGTGTGCTGAATTTGCTAAAAAGGGAGTGTAAAAACTTCCTTTTTTTGTGATTATATGGTAAGATAATTATATAAAAGATGTGGAAAGTGAGGTAAATTATGTATGAAAAATTATATAAAAAATATGAGTAAAAAAGATTTAGTATTGTTGGATATACGGAAAATGTATGATTTATATGGATATAAAAGGATTTCGCTTCCGAGCTTTGAAGAATATGATTTGTATAATGAAAATAAGGATTTTATTGATAGAAATATTTTAACTGTGATGAGTCCAAATGGGAAATTACTGGCTTTGAGACCTGATATTACATTGTCTGTTGCTAAAAAAATCTCTAAGGATCAGTCTTTGAAATACAGTAAGATTTATTATCAGGAGAATACATATAATTTGACAAAATACACGGGATATGAGGAAGATGAACAGCTTGGGATTGAGCTAATTGGAAAAGAATCTGTGTTCTTGGATTTTGAAATTGTGGATCTTGCGGTAAAGAGTTTGGATATTATAAATGAAAAAAGTTTGATTGTTTTGTCACATGCGGGATTTATTTCTTCGATTTTTGATAATCTTAATTTGGAATATGAAGTAAAGGAAGAAATTTTTGATTGTATAAATAAAAAAAATAGTCATGATATAAAAAAAATATTGGAAAATAATAAATTTGTTTCTGAAAATGTGAGAGAATTAATTTATAAAATTCCTAAATTATCAGGAGATTTAGATGATATTACAAAGGAACTTTCAAAATATGGAATAAATGATAATATAAAAAAAATATTGCTTGAACTTAAACAATTAAATAATTTACTGCTTAAATTTCACAAAAGATCAAAAATTGTATTTGATTTTTCTGTCATAAAAAATCTAAATTATTATAATGGAATTATTTTACAAGGATATATTGAAGGATTTCCAAATGTAATTTTGACTGGCGGAAGGTATGACAGATTGTTTGAAAAATTTGGAGTTGACACAGGGGCAGTCGGATTTGCGATTTTGACTGATAGCTTGAAGGTTTATTATAAAGATGAAGATAAAAATGATTTTGAAATATTGATTGCTTATGATGATAGCAATTTTGAAAAATTGGTAGAGTTTGTAAATGATTTTCAGGAAAAAGGACTTCGAGTGAGAACTGAAAATGTTGAAAATTTTAAGGAAAATGACAGCGAGATTTTTAATTACGATGAAAAATATTTATTTAAAAATGGGAATTTAATTAAAGAATAAGAGTAAAAATTAATATGAAAAATAAATAAGACGAAAGGGGCTTCTATGATAAATATTGCTCTTCCTAAAGGGAGATTAGGAAACAAAGTATATGATTTATTTGAGAAAATAGGTTATGAAAGTTCAGAAATAAAGGAAGATAACAGGAAACTGATTTTTGAGAATGAGAAAAAAAATGTCAGATTTCTTTTGGTAAAGCCATCGGATGTTGGAGTTTATGTGGAAAAGGGAAGTGCAGATATTGGAGTTGTGGGAAGAGATGTACTTCTTGAGGAAAATCCTGATGTTTATGAGCTTATGGACTTGGGATTTGGGAAATGTAAATTTGCGATTGCAGGACCTGTAAATTTTAAAGAAAATTTTGATAGACCATTGGTGGTGGCGACAAAGTATTTGAATGTTTCAAAAAGATATTTTGATTCTACTAATCGAGATGTGGAACTTATAAAATTAAATGGCTCTATTGAAATAGCACCAATTTTGGGGCTTTCTGATGTGATTATGGATATTGTTGAAACTGGAACAACTTTGAAAGAAAATAATTTGAAAGTATTGAAAACTATTGAAGATATAAGTGCTAGGTTTATTGCTAATAAGTCGAGCTATAGATTTAAAAATGAAGAAATAGAGAAAATTGTTAAAAGTATAAAAGAAATTTTATAAAGATAGTTAGTATTGTTTTTTTGTTTATATAAAAAATTTATATTTTTAAAATAAAAAATGAAATGGAGTGATCTGTTATGATTAAAACTATAAAATATTCAAAAGATGTTGATTTGGAAAAGGAGCTTGCTAGAAGTCAGTTTTCTTATGATGATGTAAATGAAACTGTGGAAAGCATTTTGAAAGATGTTAAAGCTAGAGGAGATAAGGCTTTGATAGAATATACTGAAAAATTTGACGGTGTAAAACTGGAAAATCTGGAAGTTAATGAAGAAGAAATTCAAAAGGCTTTTGATACGATTGATAAGGATTTGATGGAAGTTATTCAGTATTCTCATGACAATATTAAAAAATTTCACGAAAAGCAAGTTAGAAATGATTTTTTAATAAGACAGGAAAATGGAGTAGTTTTGGGGCAAGTAGTTAATCCGATTGAAAAAGTTGGACTTTATGTTCCCGGGGGAACAGCTGCATATCCATCAACTGTTTTGATGAATGCAGTTCCAGCAAAAATTGCTGGATGTAAGGAAATTGTAATGGTGACACCTCCAACGAAAGATGGAACAATTTTGCCGTCTCTTTTAGTTGCTGCTAAAATTTCTGGAGTTGATAGAATCTTTAAAGTAGGTGGAGCTCAATCAATAGCTGCTCTTAGTTATGGTACAGAAACTGTTCCAAAAGTTTATAAAATTGGAGGTCCTGGAAATATTTACGTTGCAATGGCAAAAAAAATGGTTTATGGAGAAGTTTCAATTGATATGATAGCAGGTCCAAGTGAAGTATTGATTATTGCTGATGAAAGTGCAGATTCAGTTCATACAGCGGCAGATTTGTTATCGCAAGCGGAGCATGATAAATTGGCAGCTTGTATATTAGTTACAACATCACAAAGATTAGCAGATGAAGTAGCAATGGAAGTAGAAAAGCAATTAAAAGAACTGCCAAGGGAGGAAATTGCCAGAACTTCGATTGAAACTCAAGGTAGAATTATTGTTGTAGAAAATATGGATGAAGCAGTTTTTGTAAGTAATTTTGTAGCACCGGAACATTTAGAACTGGCAGTGGATAATCCTTTTGAATTATTGCCAAGAATAAAAAATGCAGGCTCAATATTTATGGGACATAATACACCTGAACCACTTGGAGATTATTTGGCAGGCCCAAATCACACATTACCAACAAGCGGAACTGCCAAATTCTCTTCTCCACTCTCAGTAGACGATTTCGTTAAAAAATCTTCGTTTATTTACTATTCAAAACAAGGACTTGAAGAAGTTAAGGATAAAGTAATTAAATTTGCTGAAAATGAAGGGCTTACAGCACATGCTCGTTCAGTTTCAAAAAGATTTGATAAATAAAAAATAGAATTTGTCTGAAAACAGATTTTTAATAATTTTTTGATAAGATTGAAAATTATAAATTTCTAGTTTTCAGGCTTTTTCAAAATATTAAAATTTTTCATTTTTAAAATAAAAAGTATCTAATTTTTAAAGTTTTTATTATAGAAAAGAAAAAAAATTAGAATTATGAAGTTTTTGATTTAAGAATAAAAATTGATTATATTTCTTTTTGATATACTTTGTATGAGGTGATTTTATGGTTAAAAGAACTGAATACTTGGAAAAATTGAAAAAAATAAAAGATATGCAGATAATAAAGGTTATCACAGGCGTTAGGAGGTGCGGGAAATCTACATTGCTATCTCAATTTAAAAATTTTTTAATAGAATCTGGTATCTTGGAAGAACAGATAATTTCCATAAATTTTGAGGATTTAAAGTTTGAAGATTTAAAAGATTATAAATTATTGTATCAATATATAAACGAAAGACTTGTGCCTAATAAAAAAAATTATATATTTATTGATGAAATTCAGGAAGTTGAAAATTTTCAAAGGGCAGTGGATTCTTTATTTATAAAGGATAACACAGATATTTATATAACAGGCTCCAATGCGATGATGCTATCTGGCGAATTAGCAACACTGCTTTCAGGCAGATACATTGAAATATCCATATTGCCTCTATCTTTTTCCGAATATCTTGAATTGAATGAAACACAGGACGTGAGACAGACTTGGAATAAATATTTTGAAAATGGCGGATTTCCTTATGCGACACAAATAAATGATGATGATATAAGAAAAGACTATTTAATGGGAATATACAACACAGTTTTGTTAAAAGATATAGTTGCAAGAAATAAAGTACAGGATATTACGTTACTCGAATCTGTAGTAAAATTTCTATTTGAAAACATCGGAAATATCGTCTCACCCAAAAAAATAGCAGATACACTTGTTTCCTATGGCAGAAAAACTACATCTTCTACCGTTGAAAATTATATAGAAGCCCTGAAATCATCGTTTATTTTGTACAAAGCTGGACGTTATGATATAAAAGGAAAGCAACATTTAAAGTCGCTGGAGAAATATTATATAGTTGACATAGGACTAAGAAAATTGCTTATAAATAAAAAACATAGCGATATTGGGCATATTTTGGAAAATATAGTTTATTTGGAATTGATTAGACGTGGATATACTGTGTATATTGGTAAAATTGGAGATTTAGAAATAGATTTTATAGCAGAACGAAATAATGAAAGAGAATACTATCAAGTGTCAGCAACGATACTTGATGAAAATACATTCAAGAGAGAGATAATGCCATTAAAGAAAGTAAAAGATAATTTTCAGAAGTTTATAATTTCGATGGATGAAATAAATTTAAGCGAAGATGGAATAAAGCATATAAATATTTTAGATTTTTTACAAAATCGAGATAATTAGAACAAAAAATTAATAGAAGAAACAAAAAAAGAATTAAATGAAATTACCAAAGAAAGCCGTTTTCTTGAGTTTAAAAAAATAAATGGAAAATGGCAAACAAAAGACAGCTTATATAATTTTACCAGAGCTTAACTAAAACAATTAGAAATTGTACCAAAGTTCTTATTTAAAGGAGGAGTTATAAAATGAGTAAATTCTGGAATGATAAAATAAAAGAAATAGAGCCTTATGTTCCTGGAGAGCAGCCGAAAGATAAAAAATACATTAAACTTAATACAAATGAAAATCCTTATCCGCCATCAGCAAAAGTTATAGAAAAAATAAAATCTATGAATTTGGAAGATTTGAAATTGTATCCAGATCCAGATGTAACGGAGCTTGGAAAAGTTATTGCTGAGTATTTTTCTAATAAAATAAATAATAAAATTACATATAAACAGGTATTTATTGGAAATGGATCAGATGAGATTCTAGCATTTATTTTTATGACGTTTTTCAATGCGGGAGATAAAGTGTATTATCCAGATATTACATACAGTTTTTATCCAGTTTATGCAGATTTATTTAATGTAAAGGAAATCAAAATTCCATTAAATGATAATTTTGAAATTGAAATTGAAAAATATTTCGGACTTGATGGGCATATTATTATTACAAATCCAAATGCACCGACTTCGATTGCATTGAAATTAGAAGAAATTGAAAAAATTGCAGAAAAAAACCCTAGTCAACTTGTTGTTGTAGATGAGGCTTATGTTGATTTTGGTGCGGAAAGTGCTGTGAAATTGGTGAATAAATATGATAATGTTCTTGTTGTGCAGACATTTTCAAAATCTCGTTCATTTGCAGGAATGCGTCTAGGATATGCGATTGGTTCGGAAAATACAATAGAAGGGCTTAATAGGCTAAAATTTTCGTTCAATTCATACACAATTGACAGAATCTCGATTGAAGCTGGAATTGAATCGTTTAAGGATGATGAATATTTTGAAAAAACTAATGCTAAAATTATTCAGACTAGAGAAAAAACATCTGAAGAATTGAAAAAATTAGGATTTAAAGTATTAAATTCAAGTGCTAATTTTATTTTTATTTCTCATAACAAAATTTTCGCAGGCGATTTGTATAAACAGCTAAAAGAAAATGGAGTTTTAGTAAGATATTTTGCAAAAGATAGGATTGATAATTATTTGAGGGTTACAATTGGGACTGATGAGGAAATAGGGATTTTTATTGAAAAATTGGAAGATTTATTAGGAAATAATGTAAATTAAGAATTATGATAAATAAATTTACAATGAAAGGATAATGCTATGAGAAAATCTAAAATTGAAAGAAATACATTTGAAACAAAAATAAAAGTTGAATTGAATATTGACGGGACTGGGAAATATGAAAATAATACAGGAGTTGGATTTTTAGATCACATGCTTGATTTATTTGCAAAACATGGAAGATTCGATTTGAAAGTTTATTGTGACGGAGATACAAAAGTTGATGATCATCACAGTACGGAAGATATTGGAATTGCACTTGGGAAATGTTTTTATAAGGCCCTAGGAGATTTAAAAGGGGTTAATAGATACGGAAACTTTCTTTTGCCGATGGATGAGGCTCTGACATTGGTTGCAGTTGATTTGAGCGGAAGATATTTTTTGAATTTTGATGTAAATATTCCGACTGAGAAAGTTGGAACTTTTGATACTGAATTAGTGGAAGAGTTTTTTGTTGGATTTACACGGCATTTGAATGCAACGTTACATATAAAAAATATGGCAGGGACAAATTCGCATCACATAATTGAGTCAATTTTTAAAGGCGTTGCTAGAGCTTTGGCACAGGCTATGAGTATTGATGAGAAATATAGGGATGAGATTCCATCGACTAAGGGAGTTTTGGTTTAATCAAATTTATTAACAATTTCAAATAATTTTGAAAATAATGAATAGTAATGATAGTGATGAGAATTTTAATAATACACTGATAAAAGCAGAAATAACAAATGAAGATATGGATAATAAGGAAAACTTGAATAGGAGGGGTTAAAATGAAAATACAAAGAGAACTATTTTCACTTCAAGATAAAGAATACATGAAATTTTTAAGTAAATTGACGCCAAATGTACCAGAGAATACAATTATTGGAGTGAGGATTCCTGAAATAAGAAAATTGGCTAAAAAATTGGTGAAGAATAATGAATATGAAAATTTTTTGAAAAAGTTGCCACATAAATATTATGATGAGAATTTATTGCATGGAGCAATTATTTCAGAGATCAAAAACTTTGAAAATTGTATTCAATTACTTGATAACTTTTTGCCATTTATTGATAATTGGGCGGTTTGTGATACGATTTCTCCAAAAATTTTTAAAAAACATAAAAGAGAGCTAATTGAAAAAATAAGGGAATGGGTTAAGTCAGATAAAACATATATTTGTAGATTTGGTGTAGAAATGTTGATGACACATTTTTTGGATGAAGACTTTGAAAATGAATATTTGGAAATGGTAGCGAATATTCATTCTGAGGAGTATTATGTGAAAATGGTAATTGCTTGGTTTTTTGCAACGGCACTTGCAAAAAAGTGGGATTGTGCAGTGATTTATTTAGAAAATGACAGATTGAATAGTTGGGTGCATAATAAGACAATACAGAAGGCCCGAGAAAGTTTGAGAATTACTAATGAGAAGAAGGAGTATTTGAAGGGATTGAGAAAAGAATAAGGGGAAGAATAAAAAACTGGAAAAAGAATTAAAATCTGAATCTTTAACTTTATTTGAAAAGGAAGGCATTTTTTGGGAAAAGAATTAAGGTGAAATATAAAATTTTGAAAAATTAAAAAATTTTTTTGAATAGTTGACATTATACTAAAAATAAGGTAAAATTGTGTTCCTTGGCAGGGGAGCAAAAAAAGGTCTCGTAAAAAAATGAGGCCTTTTTAGTTTAGCATAATTTTTTTTAAACTTTTTAATATCTTTTCTTATACTATTTCTCGCTAAAATAATAGATTTATTACAACTTCTATTATGCAAGGGGTCAAGACCCCTTGTCAGAAAACAAATAAAAAATGGGATTATTATAAATAGGGCATTATTTCTTTTTTTAAATCAGGTTTAGTATTAATTGCAACAATATACTTTTTTTGGTATAATTTAATTAAGTTAATTATGATTCTTTGATAAAAAAGTTATATAAAGTTACTTAAAACTTGAAAAAAATTATACAAAGAAAGGAAATTTTAATTATGATAGCAGTGATTGATTATGGAGTGGGAAATCTTTTTTCCTTACTATCTTCTCTAAATTATGTTGGACTTGATACAAAACTGACTAATAATGTTGAAGAGATTAAAAGTGCGAAAGGAATAATTTTGCCAGGAGTGGGGGCATTTAGGGACGCTGTTTCTAATCTTGAAAAATATGGGTTAAAAGATATTTTGATAGATGAAGCGAAGAATGGAAAGCCGTTTTTGGGAATTTGTCTTGGAATGCAAATGCTTTTTGAGAAAAGTTATGAATATGGTGAATTTGAAGGGCTTGGGCTTATAAATGGAACAGTTGAGGAAATTAAGAAATATATTCCAAAAAATTCTGATTTGAAAATACCTCATATGGGTTGGAATAGCTTGAAAATAAATGATGAATTTAAAAATGATAAAATTTTGAAAGATGTGAATACTGAAGATGAAGAATATGTGTATTATGTGCATTCATATTTTGCAAAAACTGATATAAAAAATATTGTTGCATATTCAGAATACGGAATAAAAATTTCTGGAATTGTGAAAAATAAAAATGTTTATGGAATGCAGTTTCATCCTGAAAAATCTGGAAATACTGGTTTGAAGTTATTGAAAAATTGGGGTGAATTGGTGAAATAAAAGTGAAATTACGATTATTTTACTTAATTTATTCATTTTTGGGTTGGTTTTGATTAATTGAGAAAAAGGTATTTATGAAGAAGATAATATTATTGATGAGTATTTTTGCAATAGTGAATTTGAATGCGAAAAGTCGAAGCGAGATGATAAGTCAGGATTTATCAAAATTAGGAGTTTCTCAAGAAATAATATTAAAAACAATAGAACTGGATAAGGAAATGCCTAATGTAGTGAGTGAACCTGACAGAGAAAAAGTAAAAAAATTGGCATTAAAGATTGAAGAATTGTTGAAAAAGAATGAGAAGAATTTTGTGCTGTCAGAAAACTTGATAAATATTTATAATGCACTTGGAAAAAGTGATGCAGAAAAATTAAATAATTTAAAACGATATGAAAAGTATAATCCTTATGAAGTGTCAAAATTGTTTTTTTCAAATATGTATTATTCCAATAAGGGAGATTTTGATTCTTACAATAAAAATTATGAAAAACTTAAGGAAAAATATCCAGATTATTTGATTACTAGAATTGCTGTAACATATACAATAGGAGAAAATGCAATTTGGAATATTATGCAAACAGATGAAAAAACAGCACTTGCAAGCTTAAATTCTATTATGAAAATGTGTGATGATAAGAAAAAAACGGAAGAATCACATATTTCTGATGAACAGGCTTGGGCGTATAAATTAACAATGGGATGGTTTGCAATAAGTTTCTATTTAAATGTGAATCGTACACAGGATGCAATTAATTTTTATTATAAAAATTTTGAAGGAAAAAATAAGCCTAATAAAGAAATATTAGATTATAGTAAGTATCAAAATTGGTTTATAAAATCAGAGTTGGCAAGAGCAAATAAAAATGATTTCTATAATAATAAAAAATTGTTTGAAGAAAATTTAAAAAAAATAAATATGTTTGATTGATATTTTAAAAATAACTAATTATTGTAAAAGTAACAACATAAAAATTCAATTTATAAAAATTTTAAAAATAAAAGGAGAAAATAACTATGATAGAAATTTTTCCAGCGATAGATTTACATAACGGACAGGCAGTTAGATTAAGACAGGGGGATTATAACCAAGTGGAAGTATTTTTTAAAAATCCTGTTGAAGTTTTGGACTTTTTTAATAAAAATAATTCAAAAAATCTTCATATTGTGGATTTGGATGGAGCAAAAAATGGGAATACAAAAAATTATGAGGTTATAAAAGAATTGGTTGAAAAAAGTGATTTTTTTGTTCAAGTAGGTGGTGGAATCCGTGATGAAGAAAGAATAAAAAAATATATTGAATTAGGAGTAAATCGTGTTATTTTGGGAACAATTGCCGTTGAAAATGAAGAATTTTTGAAGGAAATGGTAAAAAAATATGGCGATAAAATTGCAGTTTCTGTAGATGCGAAAGATGAGAAAGTTGCGGTTAAAGGATGGACTGAAACTGTAGAATTGAACTCGGTTGAATTTTGCAAAAAATTATCGGATATAGGTGTGCAAACAATAATTTATACCGATATTTCAAAAGATGGAATGTTAAATGGAACAAATCTTGAAATTTATAAAAAATTGTCAAAAGTAGTTAATTCAGATATTATTGCTTCAGGTGGGATTACTTTTTTGGATGAGATTAAAGAACTTAACAAAAATCATATTTATGGAGCAATTGTGGGAAAGGCGATTTATTCAGGAAATCTTGATTTGAAAGAAGTACTTAACATTAGTAAATAATATTTTAAAAATTATATAAATGAAATTAAAAATCTAAATATTGTAAATCTGTTTGATAACTAAAAAAATTATGATTATAGCAAAGGGGGGAAAGGTCTCTTATCATAGAGAAATATTAAGTTATTGAACAACATCTATTAAAAGAAAGTTGGTATAAAAATGCTTGCAAAGAGAATTATTCCCTGTTTGGACGTAAGAAATGGAAAAGTTGTAAAAGGAGTTAATTTTACTGGAATAAGAGAAGTTGACAGCCCTGTGGAATTAGCAAAATTTTATAATAAATCAGGAGCTGATGAGCTTGTTTTTTATGATATTACGGCAACTGTTGAGGAAAGAGGCTTGTTTACAGATATTTTGAAAGAAGTGGCAAGTCAAATTTTTATTCCGCTTACTGTTGGCGGTGGGATAAATACGCTGGATGATTTTGATAGAGTTTTAAAAGCTGGAGCTGATAAAGTAAGTGTCAATTCTGGGGTAATAAGAAATCCAAAATTGATTGAAGAAGCTGCAAAAAAATATGGAGATCAATGTGTTGTTTTGTCAGTTGATGTAAAACGAGTTGATGGTAAATTTAAAGTTTTTGCAAAAGGTGGAAGAGAAAATACTGGAATTGATGCAATAGAGTGGTTTGTAAATGGTCAGGAAAATGGTGCTGGAGAAGTTGTCGTAAACAGTATCGATACAGATGGAGTTAAAAACGGATTTGACTTGGAATTACTTGAAATTTTATCAAAAAAATTGTCGATTCCAATAGTTGCATCAGGCGGAGCTGGAAATATGGAGCATTTTAGAGATTTATTTAAAATTCCGGGAATTGATGCGGGACTTGCGGCTTCGATTTTTCACTTTAAGGAAGTGGAAATTATGGAGTTGAAAAAATATTTGAAGAGTAATGGTGTTGAGATGAGAATTTGATGTTTAATGAGAAAAATTTTGAAAATGGACTAAGAGGAAATTATTATGAAAAAAGAAGAAATTTTAAAAAAACTAAAAGAAATTAATAAAAAGAAATATTCAATTTTAAAATTAGGACTTTTTGGTAGTTTTTCTAAAAATAACGATACTTTTAATAGTGATATCGACATTCTTGTAAAAATGGAATTTAAAAAGGGAATGTATCAAAATTTTTGTAATTTACACAAAAGACTTGAAGAAATTTTTCAAAAAAAGTGGATTTAGTTGATGAAAGTATGTTTGAGTATAAATTTAAAAATCCGAAAGTTCAGAAATATAAAGATGAAATAAAGGAAGAAATTTTACGGAGTGTAATTTATGTGTAAAAGGAAGAGAAATATACTTCAGTTTACTTATTTTGAAATGGAAAATTTATTAAAATATATTTACTTATTGAGAGAGAATTTGAAAAATAAATTTTAGAAAAGAGGTAAAAATGAATACAGAGCAAATAAAATTTGATGAAAAAGGGCTTGTTCCTGCAATAATACAGGATTACTATACAAAAAAAGTATTGACACTTGCATATATGAATAAAGAAAGTCTTGAAATAACTTTAAGAGACAAGAAAACTTGTTTTTTTAGCAGAAGTAGACAAGAACTTTGGTTAAAAGGGGAAACTTCAGGGAATTATCAGCATGTTGTTTCAGTAAAATATGATTGTGATGCGGATGCTTTGCTTGTGGAAGTAAAAAAAGATGGGCCTGCTTGCCATACTGGTGCTGAAAGTTGCTTTTTTAACTCGTTGTTTGAAGCAGAAGATTATAGCAGTTTTACGCCTGAAAGCCTTTATGAATTGATAAAATATAGAAAAGTTAATCCAAATGAAAAATCTTATACGACTTATTTGTTTGAAAAAGGGCTTGATAAAATTTTGAAAAAAGTTGGAGAAGAATGTACAGAAGTTATAATAGGGGCTAAAAATAACGATAATGATGAATTGAGATATGAAATTGCGGATTTATATTATCACACTTTGGTTTTAATGATTGAGCAAGGTCTTACTATTCAAGATGTGAAAGATGAACTGGCTAAAAGACATGTTATTGACCATAAAGTTAAGCAGGAAAAAATGGGTGGTAAAAAGTAAAAATAATTAAAGGAGTTGACAAAAATGCAAACTAAAAAAATAATTTTTCCGTCAAATCTTCACGCCCACACTTTCTACTGCGATGGTAAAAACAATCCTGAAGACTATATTTTAACAGCAATAGAAAAAGGATTTACAAGTGTCGGTCTTTCAGGGCATTCTTTTACAAAATTTGATACGGAATATTGTATGTCTGAAAAAGGTACATTAGAATATCTGAAAGAATTAAAAAATTTGAAAGAGAAATATAAAGATAGGATTCAAGTTTATATTGGAATTGAAGCTGATTTCTATTCGGGATTTAATCCAAAACTTGATGATAATTTAGGACTTGATTTTAGAATTGGATCGGTTCATTATATAAAGGATAAAGAAAAAGAGGAGTATTACTGTGTTGATAATACGCCTGAAATTTTAGAGTACGGAATAAAAAATTATGCAAATGGAGATGAAAAGGCATTTATTGAAGCATATTTTGATAATATTGTAGAAATGGTGCACACTCAAAAGCCTGATATTATTGGGCATTTGGATTTGGTAAAAAAATTTAATAAAGATTTTAAATATTTTGATGAAAGTGCTGAATGGTATAAAAATAAAGTCGAATATGTATTGGATGAAATTGCTAAGTCTGAAGCAATTATTGAAATTAATACAGGAGGAATGTCACGTGGATGGACTCAGACACCTTATCCAAGTTTTTTTATACTTGAAAGAATTTTAGCTAAAAATATTCCAATTACCATTTCTTCTGATGCACATGAAACTAAAAACATTGATTTTTATTTTGATGAGAGTTTGGAAATTATACGAAAAATCGGATTTAAGAGTATTAAAATATTAAAGGATGGAAAATTTCAGGACTTTAATATTTAAAAAATAACAGGACATAATGGGGTGATAAAATGTTATTAGGTGGAAATGAAACTACGAAAAAAATTGATAATTATGCGATTAATGAATTGAAGATACCGAGTATTGTGCTTATGGAAAATGCAGCGATTTCATTTACAAAGCATATTGGAAAGAATGAAGATAATTTTCTTATTATTTGTGGAAAGGGAAATAATGGAGGCGATGGATATGCAATTGCACGACAATTATTTTCAAAAGAAAAAAAAGTTAAGATTTTTTGTATTAGTGATGAAAATATGAGCAATAACTGTTCTGTAAATTATGAGATTTGCAAAAATTCAGGAATTGAAATTTTTTATAAGTTGGAAAAATTGGATAAGCTGCTTTTAGAATGTGATGTTGTTGTTGAAGGGATTTTTGGAACAGGCTTAAATTCAGAAATAAAAGGCATTTATAAAGATATTATTTTGAAGATAAATGAATATTCTAAAAATAAAAAAGTTTATGCGATTGATATTCCATCTGGAATTAATGGCGATACTGGAGAAATAATGGGAGTATCTGTTAAAGCTGATGTTACCATTTCTTTTGTCACATACAAAAAAGGCTTTTTAAAATCAGATATAAAAGAATATTTAGGAAAAGTGATTATTGAAAATATTGGATTGAATAAAAATAATATTGTTCATATTGTCAGTGAATATTACTTGACATCTGAAATAATAAAAGGTTTTCATATAAAAAGAGATGAAAATTCTCATAAGGGAGATTTTGGGAAAGTATTAATTTTTGCTGGAAGTAGTGGATTTTATGGTGCAGGGAATATTGTGGCAAAATCGTGTGTAAGAAGTGGAGCTGGACTTACTACTGTAATTACTGATAAAAATAATTTTTCACTTAATGTATTTGTTCCTGAAGCTATGAGTTTTCCTATAAATTTTGAAAACATAGAAGAAAATTTTGAAAAATTGGAAAAAGAAATCTTAAATAGTGATGTAATCGCTATTGGACCTGGAATTGGAAAAAGTCAGAAAGCATTAAAAATATTTGAAAAACTAATTAGTATTGAGAAAAATAATAAAGGAAATGTGATAAAACTTGTGCTGGATGCAGATGCTTTGAATTTATTGTCTGAAAATAGAGAACTTTTTGAAAAAATAAAAAGTAGAAGTGTATTAACTCCACATTTGATTGAATTTTCAAGATTATCAGGATTTTCTCTAGAAGAAATTAATAGGGATAAATTTGAAATAGCAAAAGATTTTGCTCAAAAATATGAAATAACTTTACTTTTAAAGGGGAAAAATACAATTATTACAAATGGGAAAACTCTTTTTGTAAATAGTACAGGAAATTCCCGTATGGCAAATGGAGGAATGGGAGATTGCTTGACTGGTATAATTTGTTCATTGGCGGGACAAAAATATGGGTTAGTGGAATCTGCTTGTATAGGGGCATATTTGCATGGTAAAATAGCTGATAAGTTGGTAAAGCAACAGTATATTGTGAACGCAAGTCATATTATTGAAAATATTTCAGAATGTATGAAAGAAATTTTTGAAGTTTAACTGTGCTTAATAAAGAGAAAAGTTTCTTTTTATCAATAAATTTTAGTATTAGCAAGGGATTTAAGATCCCTTGTTTTATTATTATTTCATAATATCTTTTATTTGTAATTAAAAAATAATAATAAAATAAAAAAACTAAATTAATTAAAATTTTAGTTGTTGTAGGAGCAATGATGGCATTAACTAGTTGCAATACATTATTATGTGAAATGGGATCAAAAACAGCTTGTATAGATTATTTCAAACAATAAAATAATAAAAACTGTCTCAAATAATTAATAAAGATATGTAATTTTTAGAGGCAGTTTTATTTTCATATAGTTTTGCTCCCTTTTTATTATTGACTATATAGAAAAAATTAAAAAAATATTTGAAAAAACAAATCAAATGTAGTATACTATGATATATACTTGACTTTAATTAATTAATAAAAGAAGGAAGAAGGAAAGAACAATGGCATTATTTTCTAGTGAAAAAAAATCAAAGGAAAAAAGAGAAAACGAAGGATTAAACAGACAATTTTCAGCAAATAATGATGAAAATACAAATGGAATTAGTACAATTTCAATGGAAACGACAATAACAGGAACTATTGAAACAAATTCTGTATTTAATATGGAAGGTGTGTTAAATGGTGATATTAAAGGAAATAAACTTATTCATGTTGGAAAAACTGGGCAAGTGAAAGGAAATATTACTGCTGAAACAGTTGTTGTAGATGGGGAAGTTTCAGGAGAAATTGTGGCGGATAAAGTTGAAATTGGGAATACAGGGAAAGTTTATGCTACAATAACATCAGCTGTGTTTGTAATTCAGGAGGGTGGATTATTTGAAGGAAGAAAAAAAATAAAAATAGCCCTTATAAAAGAAGAAAATGAAGGCAAAAAATCTGAAGAAGAAGCAAAAACAGATACGATTGGAAAAAATAGTAAAGAATTATAAAATATGAAATAAAGAAAGTTAAAGAATAGTTATAAAGTTTATTAATTAAGTTTATGACTATTTTTTTATTGTATTAATCTTTTTTCACTATACATTGAATTGAAATTATGATAAAATCTAATAAGTAAATATTAGTAAAGATTATAAATGTTAATCATAAATTGTATAAATATTATAAAATATTTTTTAAAGTATGAAAATAGATAACTAAAAAAATAAAAAAAGGAATGAAAATTGATGAAATTTATCACAGAAAATTTAACAGAGATAAAAGATATTATTGAATATTGTAATGTAGAAGTTCCTGATTACTATAAAAATATTGAAGAAATAAAACATAATAAGAATATTGTCATTTTAGGAAATTTTGACGGCGTTCATAAAGGGCATCAAGTAATTTTGCAAAAGGCTGTAGAAAGGGCAAAGGATAAAGGGTTAAAGACAATAGTTTACACTTTTAGTGAATATCCTAAAAATCAGCAGACTAAAATAACAACTTGCTCTGAAAAGGCTTATTTTTTAGATAAAAATAAAATTGATTATCTTTGTTTGGAACAATTTGAAAAAGTTAGGAATTATTCGCCTGAAGAATTTGTAGAAAAAGTGATTGTTAATGATTTGAATGCAGCTGAAGTTTATTGCGGATTTAATTTTACTTTTGGAAAAGGGAAATCTGGAAATGTTGAAACACTTAAAAAATTGTTAGAAGTGAGAAAGCTAAAGTTAAATGTGCAGAAGGCTGTGTTAGATGATGATGGGGAAATTATAAGCAGTACAAGAATTAGAAATTATATTAAAGAAGGAAACTTTGAAAAAGTTAGTGAGCTTCTTGGGCATAATTTTATTATTCTTGGAGAAGTTATCTATGGAAAACAGCTTGGAAGAGTTATAGGTTTTCCTACAGCAAATTTAAAATTTGAAAATAAGATTTATCCAGAATTTGGAGTTTATGGAGTAAAAATTCATATTCAAGGTGATGAAAAAATTTATAATGGAGTTATGAATATTGGGCGGAATCCTACAGTTAATGTCGGCATACTTAGCGTTGAAACTAATATTTTTGATTTTAATGAAGATATTTATGGAAAAATTATTTTAATTGAAGTTTTAGAAAATATTCGATATGAAAAAAAATTTAGTTCAGTAGAGAAATTAAAAGAACAAATTGGAAAAGATGCAAGTTATTGGAAAAACAAAATTGATAAATATCAAAAAGAAAAAGAAAATAGGTAGAATATGGAAAACGTAATACAAATAAAAATTGAAAATTTTGAAGGGCCTCTTGATTTACTTATTCATTTGATTGAAAAAAATAAAATGGATATAAATTCGATAAATATTTCACAAATTATAGATGATTATTTAAATTATATTCATAATGTACAAAAGGAATTGAATTTAAAAATAAAAGTTGAATTTTTGATAATGGCAACTGATTTGATTGAAATTAAGGCTTATTCAGTATTAAATAGAGATAATAAAAAATTTGAAAAAATTGAAAATTTAGAGAAAAAAATAATTGAATATCAATTATTTAAAGAAATTTCCGAATTATTTTCAAAATATGAAAATGAGTATAATGTTCCTCATACAAGGACAGGAACGGAAAGTATAGGGAATGAAATAATTGAATACGATATTTCAAGTCTAAATTTAGATAATTTATTCAAAAGTTTAAAGAACTTAATTAATTCAAAAATAATGAAAAAAGATAATTTAGGAGAAAGGATGATTCTAAACTTAGAAGATGATAATTATTCAACAGAAGAGGCTCATAATGAAATTTCTGAAATTATAAAGGAAGATCGAAGAGTTGAATTTAATCATCTATTAAAAAATAAGTTTTCTAAATCTAGAATAGTAACTTTATTTCTTTGTATTTTAGATATGTTTAAAAATGGAGAAATTGATATAATTGTAGAAGAAAAAAATTTTTTCATTAAATCTATAAAGTCATAAAAAAAATAGAAATTAAAAAAAATAAGAAAGGAAATTAATTTTAATGTTTAAATCTAGTTTTATAGTAATGATAATAAATATGTTAAGCCGAATTTTAGGACTTATAAGGGAAATGATTATTGGAAGTGTTTTTGGGGCAACGGGGATGACAGATGCCTATGTCAGTGCTACAAAAATTCCAAACTTTTTTACGACATTATTTGGAGAAGGATCACTTGGAACAGTATTTATTCCGATTTATAACCGTGGGATGGAAGAAGAAGGGAAAGAAAGAACAGATGAATTTGTATTTTCACTTTTAAATTTAATAGTCGCATTTACATCAACACTTTCAATTATCATGATATTTTTTTCCAAGCAAATTTTAAAAGTAACAACAGGTTTTAACGATCCGAAAAGATTTGATGCGGCAAATAACTTATTGAAAATTGTAGCTTTTTATTTTTTATTTATCGCACTATCTGGAGTCGTATCTTCACTATTAAATAATTACAAAAAATTTGCAGTTTCAGCATCAATGGGGATCGTATTTAATCTGACAATCATAGTTGGAACTTTAATGTTAAAAAATAAAATGGGAATTTACGGACTTGGTGTAGCTTATTTGCTTTCTGGAGTTTTTCAGTTAGTAATAATGCTTCCCCAATTTTTTCAAATTATGAAAAAATATAAATTTATTTTAAACTTAAAAGATAAATATGTAAAAGAAATGTTTGTTTTAATGATTCCAACATTAGTCGGAATTTTTGGATATCAAATAAATGAAATTGTTGACAATAGATTTGCAACTTCACTTCCAGCAGGAACTGCAAGTGCATTAAATTATGCAAGTAGATTATATTTATTGCCAATAGGAGTTTTTGCAATTTCATTAGCAGTCGTAATTTTCCCAACATTGTCAAAAGCAGTTGTAAAAAATGATGACAGAACGGTAAAACGAGTTGTGCATCAAGGATTATATATGCTATCTTTCCTAATTATTCCATCAAGTGTAATTTTATTTGGATATGCAAAAGAAATAGTGAGATTAGTCTATGAAAGAGGGAAATTTAATACAGTAGCTGTAAAAATTACTTCAGAAACACTGCAATTTTATGCTTTAGGACTTCTATTTTTCTCAACAATACATTTGCTTACAAGGAGCCATTATGTTTATAATGATAGAAAAACACCTGTTATTTCATCATTTACTGCGATATTTATAAATATAGTTTTAGATTCACTTTTGTACAAACAATATAGACATGTAGGTTTAACATTTGCAACTTCATTTTCTGCAATGGTAAATTTTATAATTTTGTATATTTCATTAAACAAAAAATATGTAAAATTAAGAAATTTAAAATACATTGCAATTTTAGGAGTGACATTTATAGCTTCAATGATTTCTTATTGGGGTTCAAGCGTGATAAAATTTCAAAATAAATATGGAATTGTTGTTAATTTAACTATATTTGCAATAATATATTTGATTATTTGGTTTGTTTTAATATATACTTTTAGAAAAGATTTGATAAGAAAATTTTTGAGAAGAAGAAAATGGTAAAATTATGATAAAAGAAAAAATTAGATATACAAAGACAGGAAAACGAATAGAAGTTTATGAATTTAAAGCCAAATTACATCAAAAAGTTGTAATGAGTAAAAATCAGTTTGAAGAACATATTTTTCCAAAGCATCCTGAGATATCATTGGAAATTATAAAAGAAGTTCTGGAAAATCCAGATTTTGTAACAAAACAGTCAAAATCCCGTAAAGAACATTTTTACCAAAAAAAAATTGGAAAGCTAAATTATTTTGTAGTAATTTCGCAACATAAAAATGTAAAAAATCTCAGATTTGTTCTGACAGCCTTTATGGCAAAAGATTCAGACTTTTTAAAAGAAAAAAATATACACTATAGATATAAAAAATAAATAATAATCTTTAAAAAAATCACCGCGTAAAAAGCCGTATAAGCGCTTAAAATTAATTAAGCCATACTTTTTATCGTCGATGATTTTTTATTGCTTCAAATTGCCTTATTTTAATAAAAGTAGATTTAGAGTATATTTGAGTATATTTTTAGAATTTTTTCGATTTATGTGAACCTTAAATAGAATTTTATTCTATACATACTATAAAATAATGGTTTTATTGTTATTTTAAAAATCTGAAAGTTCTATAAAAGTTCTATTTTTTAGTTTTTTCAAAATTTTTATCATAAACTTCAAAATAATTACCTTATATATATTTATAGTATAGCATTTAAATTTCAATAATTCAACTGTTACTATTTAACTTTTTCATAAGCTGCTTATTGGCATCTTTATATAAATGAGAATAAGTATTTATAGTAGTTTGCAGATTGTCGTGCCCTAGACGTTTGCTGATTGCGGTAATGTCAGCTTGAATAAATAGCAAATATGAAGCATGAGAATGTCTAAAATCATGAAGTCTTATTTTTTCAACATCAGCTTGAATACTGTATTTTTCCAAAATATAACGTAATTGAGATTTTTTTAAATTAAAGGCTCTTTGAGATTTTAGATCTTTTTTTGACGACTCTAACTCAAATTTAGAAAAATATAATTTTAAATCTGAAATTAGATTTTCAGGAAGAAGGACTTTTCTTATTGATCCTAAAGTTTTTGGAGCGGTTATATATTCTTTCTTCTTTATATGTGAAATAGTTTTATTTACATCTATAAATTTTTCCTCCAAATTAATGTCATCAAATGTAAGAGCTAAAACTTCTCCAATTCGTAATCCGGTCCAAAATAAGATTTTAAATACGACAATCGTATTAGAATATTTACCATTTTTTTCTTTATTTTTTGATTCAAGAAGATTTATAAATTTATTAAAATCATCTACTGACCAGATTTTCATTTCAGAACGATTTTTTTTACTTCCAAATGCCCCTAAATTTTTAGAAGGATTTTCATTCAATCCTTGATATTTTGCAGCCCAATTAAACAAACTTTTTAAAGCTGCATAAATATTAGCCTTAGAATTTTCACTAAACGGCTTTCCGTTTTCATTTTTCTTTTCCAGCATTTCGTTTTGCCATTCCCGAATCATATAGGAATTAATCTTGCTAATCTCAACATCGCCAAAAAAAGGCAATATATGTAACCTAAAAAAATTTTCCACAGTATTGATAGCTGTAGGTTTATGTCTTTTGCTATAATCCTCAAAATAAAGTTCATACAATGATTGAAATGACATATTTACAGATTTAGCAATTTTTTTCTTAAATTCATATTCATATTCCTGAGCTTCCTTTTTCTTCTTAAACCCAGTTTTTTTGTACTTTTTATTTACACCCTTGTAATCTTTAGCATAAAACATCGCATACCATGTTTTTTTATCTGCATTATAATAAACTGGCATTTTTAAATCTCCTTAATTTTTGATCTTGAATAATTATATTGGTATTACAAATTTTACGATAAATTATATAATCTAGTCTAAATTATACAATTCATATATCAACTCCTGTGGTATTTTCTCTTCTAATTTCCACAAAATCCTCATCGGCTTATCTCCAAAACTTTTATAATAATCAGCTTTTCCCAAATAAATAAACGGATTAGTTTTATTGCCATCCATAAAGGCAAATTTTCTTATAAATATATGCACATTATATCCCAATTTCTTATGATTTATAAACATTTTTCCTACACTTGAAGTATGAGCAGTTTTAGGCTGACTTATCCATTGAATTATGTCATCTGCAAAAAGAGAATTATCGTATTTCAAATTTTCCTGCAAAATATGAGTTTTATCAATTGTTGCAAAAAGGCAAATATCTTTATCTGTATTAGCATATCCTGCTCTCCAGCTGCCTTTCGGAACTTTTGAATCCAGCAAGATTTGCAGTTCAACTCTTTTATATTTTTTATATGGAATCAAAATGTTTTCATGAAATATTGAAAGATTATTGTTTTTCTTAAATTCTGATAATCCTAAATACAGTAAATCTTCTATCCTGTTTTTAAAATTGTAATTTGAGTTTTGAGAATTATCTAAATCTATAAGCTTTAAATTTATTTCGTTATTTTCTTTTCTACTTTCAAATATTTTATTATATTTTTTTGAAATTTTAAATAATCTATTTTTTGAATTTTCTTCTAAAATTTTATCTTCAACTAATTCTGTAAAAATACGATTTATTACATATTCTTTTGAAAATCATCTTTAATATTAAAATAATTTTTATATTCATTAATTATGATTTCTGAATTTATAAAATTGTTGTTTATCAAATATTTTGCAATCAAATATGTAAATGGTTCTACGAGAGTTAATTTTTTTTCTAAATATGCCAAAAATTCAATTTCTTCTGAATTTAAAGATATTTTATTCTGCTTTAAAATTTCAGGATTTTCAAATTGTAATTGTGCATTATAAAATGAACCTAATTTTAAGGACAATTCTTGAAATAATTCGACATCTGTATCAAAGTCACTTATTTTTAAAATTTCATTTTCAGATTTGCCAATTTCCTGTTTATAATCCAAATATAATTCTTTTAAAATATTTTTAGAACTAAAGTTAATTTTTTCGATTTTTTCAATAATACGATTTTGGCAAACTCGATCAAGTTCCACATAGCAAGATTTTGGGATATTTGAAAATTGATTTTTTATTTCGTTTATTATTTTCCCTTTTTTTGTGAATAAAGTATCTTTATTATCAACTTCATTTGAAAAATAATTTATTAACAAATAATCTTTCTTGTGATTTCCGATAAAATCAATAATTGTAACAAAATCCTTATTTTCAGCCTTTCTTAATCCTCTTCCAATTTGCTGTATAAAAATCGTTGAGGACATTGTAGGACGTAAAAATAGCAGTAAATTAATTGTCGGAATGTCAATTCCTTCATTTAAAATATCTACTACACATAAAATTTCAATTTTTTTGTTTTTAAATTTGTCTAAAATTTCTGATCTTTCGTTTGAACTTGTATTTGCTGTGATTACAGCGGATTTATAGCCTTTGTTTGTAAATTCTTTTTTCATGAAAAAAGCATGCTCTATATTTTGGCAAAATGCGACAGCACTTAATTTATCGCCATCAAAACCAAACTTATTTATTTTTTCAACAATATAATCGGTACGTGTGTTCAGTAATAAATTTTCTAATAACACTTTTTCATTATATTTTCCATTTTTATAAGGAATATTATCATAATTAACTGCATAATCATTTACTCCAAAATAATGAAAAGGAACAATCAAGTCTTCTTCTAAAGCCTCCTTTATTCCAATTTCATCTACTACGTTATAATCACAAAGTGATAGAATGTCTTTGCCGTCCATACGTTTTGGAGTTGCTGTTAATCCTAATAGAAATTTTGGATTAAAATATGATAACGTCTTTAAATAACTGTCTGACATTGAGTGATGAAATTCATCAACGATAACGTAATCAAAAAAATCAGGATTAAATTCATTGTAACAATTTCTCAATGATTGAATTGAAGCAAAAATCATACTTTTATCAATTTCTTTTAAACCACTGTAGATTCTACCAAATTCATTTTTATCAATTGTAAGAATTCTTGAAAAAACATTCATTGCATTTTCTAGTAATTCTTCACGATGAGCAATGAATAAAAATTTTATGTTTGAAATTTTTGATTCATTTATTTCAAATAATTTATTTTCAGTATTAGAATTAATTTCAAAAAATTGTTTTATATCCATTGCGGCAAGATAGGTTTTCCCTGTACCAGTTGCAGAGATTACAAGACCCTTTTTATTTCCGTTTATTCTAGTTTCTCTTAATTTTTGCAAAACTCTTTTTTGCATGCTGTTTGGTACAAATTCATTTTCCTGTTTAATTTTAGTTTTTCTATAATCAAAAGTATTTTGTACATTTATAGATTTTTTGTATTTTTCATATTCATCAATAAAATCTTCTGTTAATTCTATTGCTTCATTGCTGTGCCACAATTTCTCAAATTGATTTAATGATTTTTTATAAATATTAAAAAAACTGCTGTCTGTCAGTTTCACATTCCATTCTTCTGCCGAATACAAAGCACTTTGGCTAATATTAGACGAGCCGATTATAACACTATGATATTTTTCCTTTTCAAACAAATATGCTTTTGTGTGAAAACTCTCGCTTGAATTATTGTAAATCTTTACTTTTATATTTTCATACGACAAAAGTTTTCTTAACGCCTTTGAATCCGTAATATTCAGATAAACAGAAGTTATAATTTCACCTTGAATACCTTGTTTTTCAAGTTCATCCAAAGTGCTTATTAATAGCTGGATGCCTGAGTATTTTACAAAACTTACTATAAAATAGAATTTTTTACAGTTTAATAATTCCTGTTTTAAATAAATAAAAAAATTACGAAACTTTACTTTTTCGTTTATAATTAATTCATTTATGTTTCCGATTATATCGCTATTTTTTCGTTTTAGCGGTAACTCAAAGTGAAAATCAGTATTTTGAATTTTTATTTTTTCTGATTTATCTGTAAATGACTGATTTAATAAATACAACTGTTTTTCAGTAAATTCAATAACTTTTTGATAATCATTTTTCCCAATAAAATCAGAAATTTTTTCTGAAAAAGTTTCTAGAACTTCAAATTCCAAATTTTCTTTGTATTCGGTTATTTCTAAAAAATTATTATTTTTTTCTTCTGTATTTATTAAATTATTTGGCTCAGATTTTTTTGCTAAAATACTCATTTTCACCCCTTTTATTTTATTAATTTTTACAAGAATTTAAGCCCAGACCCTTAAATTACTCTTTTTCTAAAAATTCAAAAATCCGTTTGTTTCCAGTCTTATGCTTCATCATTTTAAAAAATATTCTAAACATTATTAAAACATCATAATAACTGCCGTGCAACTGGCTTTCTTCAAATGGAACATTATAATAATTGGCACATTCCATAAGTTTTGGCCATTTATAATTTCCGTATGAAGAACCGTTTACTTTGACAATGTCTATATTTGTTAGCATTGTGTCAAATTGATTTTGCAATGGAAAATCTACGAAACTTCTGTCAAATTTTATGTTATGGGCGACAAAATGGCTTGTGTCCTGACAAAATAAAAAGAAATTATCCATATCTTCCTTAAAAGTCAAAGGATATTCAATTCCTGTATTTTGAATAATATTTTTTCTTTCGCTTAAAATTACATCATCTGTCAAGCCATTTACACTAACTGCACCTTCATTTAACTCTTCACCTTCATTTCTGAAATAAAATCTGTTAAATTCCGACACTTTTTTCCATTTATTTCTTTCTTCTCCAGTATTTTCAGAATTATAATTCACTTTTATTGCAGACATTGACAAAACAGAACTTCCTTGAAATCCATTTGTTTCCACATCAAAAATATTATATTCTTATTTAGTTTTTTTTCTTTGTTCACTTTTTCTCTTTTCCTTATATTCTTACACAAGATATAAAAAATTAATCATTTAGTTTTAATACTGATAAAAACGCCTCTTGCGGTATTTCTACATTTCCGATTGCCTTCATACGTTTTTTACCTTCTTTTTGTTTTTCTAATAATTTTTTCTTACGTGTAATATCTCCACCATAACATTTTGCAAGTACGTTCTTTCTAAGTGCCTTAATTGTTTCCCTTGCAATTATTTTTGTACCCAATGCAGCCTGTAATGGTATTTCAAACTGCTGTCTTGGAATTACATCTTTTAATTTTTCAACGATTGCACGTCCTCTGTAATAGGCATTATCTTTATGGGCAATGAATGAAAAGGCATCTACTGGATTTCCACTTACCAAAATATCCACTTTTACCAAGTCTGATTCCTTGTATCCAATCATTTCATATTCAAACGAAGCATACCCTTTTGTACGTGATTTCAATTTATCATAAAAATCAATTACTATCTCTGCAAGTGGCAAGTCGTAACTAATCATTGTACGAGTTTCATCAAGGTAATTCATATTAAGGAAAGTTCCTCTTTTTTCCTGACAAAGTTCCATTACATTTCCAACATAATCCTTTGGAACAATAATTGTCCCTTTTACATAAGGCTCTTCAATGTACTTTTTCCCTTCTGGAAATTCTGCAGGGTTGTCAATTACAATCATTTCCCCTTGTTCAGGTGTTACATTATATTTAACCGACGGTGCTGTTGAAATCAAGTCAATGTTGAATTCACGACGCAATCTTTCTACAACTATTTCCATGTGTAAAAGCCCTAAGAATCCACATCTGAATCCAAATCCCAATGCAAGTGAAGTCTCTGGAGCATAAGATAAAGAAGCATCATTCAACTGTAATTTTTCCAATGCCTCTCTTAAATCTTCATAATCATCTGTTGAAACTGGATAAATTCCCGCAAAAACCATGCTTAATGCAGGACGATAACCTTCAAGAGCTGTATCTGTCGGATTTTTCACATGTGTAATTGTATCCCCAACTTGTGTATCTTTGATTGACTTAATTCCTGTAATAATATATCCAACTGAGCCAACTGTCAATTCATCAACTTCCTTCATTTTAGGCGAGAAAATTCCAACTTCCAATACGTCAAATTCCTTTTCGGTAGACATAATCTTAATTCTGTCCCCTTTTGCAATTTTCCCTTCAATTATTCTAATATACGTTATAACTCCTCTAAAATCATCATAATGCGAGTCGAAAATTAACGCTTTCAAAGGATTGTCAATTTCTCCTTTAGGTGCAGGAATATGCTTAATAATTGATTCCAGCAAATCTTCAATTCCAAATCCAGTTTTTCCAGAAACAAGAACAGCATCATCTGCTGGAAGCCCAATAACTTCCTCTATTTCCAGCTTAACCTTATCAGGATCTGCTGAAGGCAAGTCAATCTTGTTTATTACAGGCAATATTTCCAAATCGTTTTCCAAAGCCAAATACACATTTGCCAATGTCTGTGCTTCAATTCCCTGTGCGGCATCAACTACAAGCAAGGCCCCGTCACAAGCTGCAAGCGATCTTGATACTTCGTAAATAAAATCGACGTGTCCCGGTGTATCAATTAAATTTAACTCATAAGTCTCCCCGTTTCGAGCCTTATACTTTAATGTAACTGCCTGTGCCTTAATCGTTATCCCTTTTTCCCTTTCTAAATCCATGCTATCTAACAGCTGATCTACCATTTCCCTTTGCGTTACAGTTCCTGTCTGCTCCAAAAGCCTGTCTGCAATAGTGGATTTTCCATGATCAATATGTGCTATTATCGAAAAATTTCTTTTATTTTTTTGATCCAACATTTATATTGTTTCCTCCGTTTACTCGTTTATTATCTTCTTTGTTATATTTTTAAAATGAGTAACTATTCTATCCGAACCTAGTTACTCAGCAATATGTATATTATATAATAATTTTACATTTTTTCATAGTCTTTGTGAAAAATATTTTACCAAAATTCAGTTATTTTTTATATTATATTCCAAATTTTCGTAAAATTATAGAAAAACCACTTTAAAACTGAACTTCAAGACCATGACTATTTTACTCAAACCGTGAGTTTATATAATTTTTAATAGTTTAATTTTAAATAGGTTCTCGTACATTTTAAAATTGAAAATAAAAATTATATTTGTATCACTTAAATTATAAATTTATTTAACTTTTAACTGATTCCCAGATTGAAAAATAAAATAATTTATATTTGACAAAAATTCTCTAAAATATGATTTTGGTATGGAAATAAGCAGTGTTTTCGCTGGAAGTCCGTAAATTTCATAATTTCCATTATCAAATCCAACTTTTCTAGCAATATTTTTAGAACGGAAAATATGATAATCATTCGTTACAATCAATACTTTTATTTTTTGATTTTTTTTATTATTGTTTAAAATATTTTTACTATTTTCAATATTTTCTATCTTCTCGAGACTAAACCTAAAATTTTCAACAGTATTCTTAGATTTGTCCTCCAAAATAATTCTATCCTCACTAATTCCATTTTTCAAAAGTTCCCTTTTTATCGCCAATCCTTCAGCAACACCTTCATTTTTACCTTGTCCACCAGTTGCAATAACCTTAACTTCTAGATTTTTCTTTAAATACTCCGTTGCAGCCTTTATCCTTTCCATAAGTGATTTAGTCGGGTTTTCTCCTTTTACTCTTGCTCCCAGTATTATTACATAATCTACTTTTTTATTCTCATTTACGGCTTTTCTATCAGTTGTATATTCTTTTATTATAAAATATTGCACAAAGCAAAATAAAAAAACAAATAAGATAATAGAAATTTTTATTGATATTATAATTGTATTCTTCATAAGTTTTCGATTTTAAAAATATCCTTTCTTAAAATAAAGGCTGTTCCATTTCTGAAACAACCACTATAAAATAATTATTCTTTCACTATAGCTGTAAAATCACTCCAATCTTCAACTTTAAAAGCTCTAATATCCCTTACAGAATTTTTAAACCATTCGATAGATTTTAGTTTTGTTATGGCTTTATAAACTTCAGCTAAAGTATTTTTTTCAGTACTATTCACATATAAACTGCCCTGTGTCCATTCAAAACCTAGCATCTCCAATTCCTGTCGAATTTCATCGTAAGCCCTATTATATGGATCACCATAATTTTTTTTCAAATCATCAATTTTTAAATCAAATGCAATTGCATACATCTGTAATCCCTCCTCTTTTAAATATTTTACAACAATATTTTATTATATTTTACCATAATTGTCAATTTCTTGTTTTTATTTTTTTATTGATATTTTGTAAAAAAAGAATTATAATAAATTGTACAAAAACTATAAAGGAGAGATAAATATGTTAGTTGTAAGTTTTTCAACTATGAGAAATAATTTAAAAAGTTATTGTGATAAAGCAGTGAAAGAAAATGAAGATGTAATTGTAACAAGAAAAAATGAAGAAAATGTAGTTTTAATAAATCTTGAAAAATATAATCAATTTTTGAAAGCAGTCCAAAATGCTGAATATCTTGCAAAAATAGATAGAGGGTTTTCTCAGATGAAAAGTGGAAAAGGACAAGTTCATGATTTAATCGAGGTCGACGATGAATAAATTATGGACTGATGATGGCTGGGCAGATTATTTATATTGGCAATCTCAAGATAAAAAAACTTTAAAAAGGATTAACGAACTCATAAAAGATATTGAAAGAAATGGAGTATTGAATGGAATAGGCAAACCTGAAGCTTTGAAATATAGAAAAGGATTTAGTCGAAGAATTGACGAAACTAACAGGCTTGTCTATGCTATTGATGAAAATGGAGTTTTATGGATAATTTCTTGTAGAGGACATTATTAAAATTGTTTTTGGTTGACTAAAAAGAGTGGTACTACCCACTCTTTTATTTTTTATATTATATCACTATTTTGAGTATTTTAACAAATACTCTGGTTTTTATGCTATCACAATTAAAATTAAATCATTTAATTTACTGATTTTCAAATCCCCCTGTATAAAGCTGATAATAAGTCCCTCTTTGTTCAATCAGTTCATCGTGATTTCCACGTTCAATAATTTTTCCTTGATCAAGTACCATTATCACATCAGAATTTTTAATAGTTGAAAGTCTGTGAGCAATTACGAATACTGTTCTTCCTACCATTAACTTATCCATTCCTTCCTGTACAATTTTTTCTGTTCTTGTATCAATGCTTGAAGTTGCTTCATCTAGAATTAAAACTGGTGGATCGGCGATTGCCGCTCTTGCTATTGATAATAATTGCCGTTGTCCTTGTGAAAGGCTGGAACCATCACCGCTTAAGTAAGTGTCGTAGCCTTGTGGCAAGTGTTTTATAAAATGATCGGCGTTGGCAAGTTTTGCGGCTGCACGTACTTCTTCGTCTGTAGCATCAAGTTTTCCGTATCTGATGTTGTCGGCAACTGTTCCAGAGAATAAGTGTGTGTCCTGTAATACAATTCCAAGCGATTCTCTTAAATCCTGTTTTTTTATTTTTTTAATGTTAATTCCATCATATCGGATTTTTCCAGAATTAATATCGTAAAATCTGTTAATTAAGTTTGTAATTGTAGTTTTTCCAGCTCCTGTTGCACCAACGAAGGCAATTTTTTCTCCTGGCTTAGCATAAAGATTGATATTGTGAAGTATTGTCTTTTCATCGTTATAGCCAAATGTTACATCTTCAAAAACAACATCTCCCATTAGTCTTTCATAAGAAATTGTTCCATCAGAATGCGGATATTTCCAAGCCCATGCACCTGTGTGCTTTTCTGTTTCTGTAATTTTTCCATTTTCATCAATATTTGCATTTACAAGAGTTACATAGCCGTTATCTTGTTCAGGTGTCTGATCTAACAGGTTAAATACTCTTTGAGCTCCAGCCGATGCCAGTATTACTGATGTTAATTGCTGTGCAATTTGTGAAACAGGTTGATTTATTACTTTTATAAACTGTAAAAACGATACAAGCCCTCCGATTGTAAAACCTGCAATATTATTAAACACAATTATTGAGCCAAGAACCGCTGTAAGTACAAAGTTTATATTTCCAAGATTTCCCACAGCAGGACCTAGAATGTTTGCAAATTTCATCGCATTGTTCGCCCTGTTAAATAATGCAGTATTTAGTTTGTTAAAACGTTCGTCGGCTTTTTTTTCGTATGAAAATACTTTTACAACTTTCAGTCCTTCTATCATTTCTTCTACATATCCATTTACAATACCGATATTTCTTTGTTGAGCAGTATAGTTTTTTGAACTTTTTGAAGAAATAGTTTTTGTTGTAATAATCATAATAATAATCATTATTACTACGAAAATTGCTAGTGGAATATTTAAGATGAACATTGAAATAAGGACACTTACAATTGTAATAATCGATGATATTACCTGTGACAGACTTTCAACCATCATATTTCTTAAAGCGTCAATATCACTTGAATAGACACTCATTATATCTCCATGTGCATTTGTATCAAAATATTTTATAGGAAGTGATTCCATATGTATAAATACATCATCCCTTAATCTTTTTAACGTTCCCTGTGCAACGTAAATCATAAATATTTCATAAATATATGTACAAATTACAGCTCCGCCATATACGACCGCCATTTTTAAAATTAGTCTCACAAGCTCATTGATAAAGTTGGGATTATTTTTCCCAATGTTAGGAATAATGATTCCATCAATCAATTCTTTTGAATACATTGTCCCAATAACCATTCCAAATGAACTCAAACAAATAAATACAATAACAAATAGCGTCTGTATTTTATAATGCTTAAACATATATCCAAGTAATCGAATTAATCCTTTTATCTGATTTCGTGATTGCGAATTTTTAGCTTTTTTGTTTTTACTCATTACTTATCACTCCCTTCTGTCTGGGATTGATAAACTTCACGATATACCTTGCTTGTTTTAAGCAATTCATCGTGTGTCCCTGCAGCTGTAATAATTCCATCTTCCAGAACTAATATTTTATCAGAATCTCTTATTGATGATACTCTTTGACCAATAATAATTTTTGTAATGTGTGGTAATTCATTTTTGAAGGCTTCTCTTATTAGTTTGTCTGTCTTTGTGTCAACTGCACTTGTAGAATCATCTAAAATTAATATTTTGGGAGATTTCAGCAAGGCTCTAGCAATACACAACCTTTGTCTTTGCCCTCCAGACACATTTGCTCCGCCACGTTCGATACGAGTATCATATTTTTTAGGAAATTTCTGAATAAACTCATCGGCTTGTGCCAATTTGCAGGCATGTTCCATTTCCTTGTCAGTTGCATTTTCATTTCCCCAACGTAAATTATCCTTTATAGTTCCTGAAAACAGCACATTTTTTTGAAGAACCATCGCCACATTATCCCTAAGCGTCTTTATATCATAGTCCTTTACATTCACTCCGCCAACTAGAAGTTCCCCATCTAGAACATCATATAATCTTGGAATTAACTGAACAAGAGCCGATTTTGCACTTCCAGTTCCCCCAATAATTCCAATAGTTTCTCCAGACTTTATTTCTAGATTGATTTTTGTCAAATTCAACACATCAGGATTGTTGCTGTAACTGAAATTCACGTTTTTAAACACGATTGAACCGTCTTTTACCTCTGTTATCCCATTTTCAGGATTTTTAATGCTTGGCTCCTCATCCAGCACCATTACAATCCTATCTCCAGACGCTCTTGAAAATACAATATTTACAAGCATCATTGCTAGCATAAGAAGACTCATAAGAATATTGGTTGTATAAGCAAAAAGACTTGTAAGCTGCCCAGTTGTGAGCTCATTTACAACAATCATCTTTGCCCCGAACCATGAAAGTAGTAAAATACAACCAAATACTGTTATCTGCATTACAGGAGATACAAATATTATAATCTTTTCCCCTTTTAACAGCATACTTCTCAAATTTTCTGTAGCTTTCTTAAATTTTCCAGTTTCATATTTTTCACGAATATATGCTTTTACAACACGAATACCATTAATGTTTTCCTGAAGGCTGGAATTTATGTCATCATATTTTTTAATTGCAGCTGTAAAAATTGGATGCACCTTAAAAATAACGAAGGCTAAAAAACTTCCTAAAAATAAAACTGCAACAATAAATATCATCGACAATTTTGGACTTATCATAAATGACATAAATATAGCAACGCACATCATAAGCGGAGCCCTTACAAATCCTCTGATTAATAACTGAAACGAATTCTGAATGTTATTAACATCTGTCGTAAATCTTGTAATCAGTCCAGCTGTAGAAAATTTATCAATATTAGTGAATGAAAAAGACTGTATCTTAGAAAATAAATCCTTTCTCAAGTTTTTAGCAAATCCAGCCGAAGCATAAGAAGCGTATTTACTAGCCTGTATTCCACACAACAACGACAGCATAGCCACTCCGAACGTTGCAAGTCCCATTATTACAATAAATTTCATATCTCCCTTGCCATTATTTCCATTAAGCCCGTCATCTATAATCACAGCCATAAGTGTTGGAATAAGCATTTCAAAAATAACTTCTATTCCAATAAATACTGGCGAAATTAACGCACTTTTTTTATACTCCCCAAGATGGGAAAATAGTTTTTTTAACATTTAAACACCTTTCCTCTCTTTTTTGTTATGATTTTTTTAAGTAATCAATATAAATTTAAAAGCACGAAACTTATTGAAAAAATAAAAACTCATTTTCATTAATAAATTTCAGTGCTTTTTATTTGTTATTAAAATTAATTAGCTTTACTTAAATATCCAAATGCTCCATAAAATATCTTATTTGCAATCGCCACCAATCCCAGTCGTGGGCAACATCATAACCCCAGAAATCTGTCCATGCTGGAACTTGTTTTTCATAAAGAATATGTGCTAGTTCCCTATTACTTGGAAGTAATTCACCTTCCCATGCACCTTGTCCGATACATACGATAATATTTTTTTGTCTATACAAATCCAAATAATAATGATCCCAAGGCATATCTCTTAAAAAGTCAACAACAGAATTATTGTAAACTAAATCATCTTTATAATCTCCAAAGAACATTGATGCATCAAACATTCCACTTAGCGAGATTAACGTGTCAAACAAGTCAGGTCTACGGAAAAATAAAATTCCGGCGTGAGCTCCTCCCATGCTACATCCTGTAACAATAATATCACTTCTCCAAGAAATATCCTGTATTCTTGGCACAAATTCATTTGCGATAAAGTTAAACCATTTTTCCTGCATTTCTATTCTGTATCTTGGATTGCCATTCAGATCTGACCAACTTTCTCTGTCAACGCTTCCTACGCAAAACAGCTGCAATCTTCCTTGTTCAATATAGTCTGATAAAACATCTACCATCCCAAATTCTTCATATTGATTGCAATCTCCATCTTGTGAAGGAAATACTAAAACTGGCTTTCCAGCATGCCCATATCTTTTAAATTCCATTTCTCTTCCAAGATTGTGACTGTATTCTTTTCTGTATTCTACTTGCATTTTTTCTCCCTATAATTTATTTTTTATGCTTTTTCATGTACAAAGTTTATAAACTCTTCCATTTCCTCTTTTGTAGCAAATTTTGCTGTATACATATAATTTCCCATTGCTCCTGCAAAAATATCAGGCATTCTTTCGTCCATTACAATTGCATTTCCATATTTTTGTTTAATTTCGTCATGTGAATGAACATAATTATTGTTATCACGACGGCTGGCATAAACACAGTAATTTTTTTCTAAATCTTCATTTAGATTAGCTTTTTCAATTTTATCAAAAGCCACCATATCAGCCCAAACTTGGTAAACATCTGTATTATTGGCATAGTTGTACATGTCAGGAGTATATCCTCCCGCTGGTCGCATATTTGCTTCCAGCCCAATATAATCACCTTTTTTACCTAATCCATCTTTATCTTTATTAAGTTTAAAAAATTCCAAGTGAACAAATCTGCTTTTCACTCCAAATCCTTTTATAGATTTTCTTCCTGCATCCAGCAATTTTTCAGACATTTCCTTTTCCACATAATAAAAAACATCAAGCCCGTCATTTACAACATCCATAATTGCAGGTTCAAATATACCAGTTTCAAAAAGAGGATTACCATTAGAGTCAATAATGGCATCATAAGATACAAGATCTCCATCAACATACTCTTCCATAATATATTTTATATCTTTATTACGATTTTCAAAAAATGCCTTTAACTCATCTTCATTTTTAATTTTATGAGTATCGCTCGCTCCAACTCCGTTGTCAGGCTTAGTTACAACTGGATACCCAACTTTTTCAATAAATTTTTTTGCCTTTGCAAGTGTTGTTACCAATGAAAAATCTGCGGATGGTATTCCTGCTTTTTTATATGCCTTTTTCATTTTTGATTTTTCTTTAATATTAGCAATCTTATCCGCTTTTATTCCTGTTGTAATATTAAAGTCTGAACGAAGTTGTGCATCTTGTGCAAGCCAATATTCGTTATTTGACTCAAGCCAGTCTATTTTTCCGTATTTATGAGTAAAAAAAGCCACCGCCTTCAATACTTCATCATAATTTTCAAGACTAGAAACTTTATAATATTCAGTCAAGCTGTCCTTTAATTTTTGATCCAATTGATCATACTCAATATCTGCTATCCCTAATATATTTACTCCATTCTTTTTCAATCTATCACAAAATTCCCAGTTTGTTTTTGGAAATTGTGGTGAAATATAAACGAAATTCATTTTTTATTCATCTCCCTTATTTATTTACAAATGATTATAGTTATTATATTTTATTATAACATAAAAAATATGTTTTTTACAAGTCACTTAGAATATAAAATTTCTAAAAATTTGATAATTTTAATTAAATTAATTATTTTATTTTTCATTTTTTCCTTTATTTATACTCATTCAAGTCAATCCCTTGATCTAATGCCGCAAAAATACATCCACAATAACATTGACGATAAACATCATATTCTGCACACATATCTACAGAACGCTTATATCCATTATTTTTCTTAAAATCTGACGGCAAATAATTTACATCAAAAATTTCTTGAATCTCTAATCCAAGAGTGTTTATCAACTGGCTATTTTTATGAGGGCTTAATGTTAATGCACTTCCAAAATAATCAAATCCCAATTCTTGGGCCTTTTTTGCAACAATATCTAATCTCATTTGAAAGCAGACAGTACATCTTTCTCCACCTTCTTTTTCGTTTTCCAAACCTTTCACAGCCCGATAAAAATCAGCCGGCTTATATTCATCTTCAATAAACCCCACATTATTTCCAGTTCTTTCATTAAATTTATTTATAAATTCCTCCTGCACCAAGGCCCTTTTCTCATATTCAGCTTTAGGATGAATATTGTTATTAGCAAACAGCACAGTTACATCAGCATATTGTGTAAGGAATTCCAAAGTATAGGTACTGCAAGGTGCACAGCAGCTGTGAATCATTATTTTGGGACGAATATTTTTACTTTCCCAATCTGAAATCAATTTTGTTAAAATCGTATGATAATTAATTTTTTGATTTGGATTCATTTTTTCTAAAATTTCTTTTGCATTTTTTATATCCTTTTCAATAAAATTTTCTTTATTTGTCATAAAAATTATTTTCTCCTTATTTTTTTACAAGAAGATTTGTCTTCTTGTTACTATAGTTACTTAATTTTAAAGATTTCACTTTTATAATTGCCTATATAAAAATTAGACTTGCTTAAATAATTACAAAAAATTAATTTTGAATTACTAAACAAGTCCAAAGAAATCTATTTATTTATTTTGTTATATTCTTTTAATGCCTTTTTCAGTACTTTCATTCCATTTTCAATTTCAATCAAGTTATGAGTGCAAAATGAAAATCTTGCTTCTTTCATTCCTTTTCCAGGTGTTGTATAAAATCCAGGCCCTGGTGCAAATGATAATGTCTGATTTTCATACCTAAATTCAGTCAATAACCAAATTGCAAATTTTTCGATGTCATCTACAGGTAATTCAGCGATTAAATACAATGAACTGCTTGGTTTGTACGTTACGACACCAGGTATTTTAGTAATATTATTGTAAATCATATCTCTTCTAACTTTATACTCTAACTTTGTATTGTCAATATACGTATCCAAAGTATTTATCAAGTTTGTACTAGCATATTGCTCAATTGTTGAAACTGATAATCTAGCTTGACAAAATTTTAGTGCTTGTGCCATAAAATCTTTATTTTTAGAAGCAATAACACCAATTCTTGCTCCAGTTGCACTATAGTGCTTAGAAATACTGTCTACAAGAATCACTCTGTCTTCAATTTCTGGAATTGACATAAATGATTGATAACTTTTTGCAATTTCTTCGTCATAAATAAATTGTCTGTAAACTTCATCTGTAATTATGTATAAATCATATTTTATCGCAATTTCTTTTATTAATTCCGTTTCCTCAGGCCTAAAAACAATCCCTGTCGGATTACTTGGATTAGAAAACATTATTGCCTTAGTTCTTGGTGTAATTAATTTTTCAATTTCTTCTCTTGCTGGTAAATGATAATGATTTTCAATCGAAGTTTCAATTGGAATTAATTTTGCATCTGCAATTCTCAAAAAACTGTCATAATTTGTATAATATGGTTCTGGTACTAAAACTTCATCCCCAGGATTACAAAGGGTTTGAAGTGTAATTTGAATTGCCTCACTTCCACCTTGAGTAATCAAAATTTCTTCTGGTAAAAGATCAATTTCAACTTTTTTATAAGATTTAGAAAATGACTCTCTAAGTTCTATTATTCCAGCTGAATTTGTATATTTTACGATTTTTTCCTTATAGTTATTCAATCCTTCAAAAAATGTATCTGGAGTTTCTACATCAGGTTGTCCAATATGTAATTGATACACTTTTACTCCATTCCTTTTAGCTTCATCAATGTATGGAACTAATTTTCTAATCGGTGAATAGTGCATATTTAAAACTCTATCTGAAAAATTTTTCATTTTATAATTTTTTCCTTTCTTCTGGTTCTTTTAATTGTCTAGTTGCTGTGAAAAGTTCTGCTATGGAATGTTTCTATTTATAATAATAATCTTTAATTTTTAAATTTTAATATTATTTCTTATTATTATATTTTTCATTTAATGCTTTTAAAATAGCAAATGTTTCAACATCCATTTCTCCGTTGTAATTTGATGGTCTAAAATGATGCTGGAATGCTTTTATTACGTTTTTAGTTTGTTTATCCCAAGAACCTGTTATACTAATGCCGTATCCAAATTTGTTTAATTCTCTTTGAACGTCAGAAACAGGTGTCATACTTAGTTTAGTTTCATATTCTCTTTCATAGTTATTTTTTGTCTCGTTGTCATACCACATTCCAATATTATACTGAGTATATAGTTCCCTCCAAGGAAATAGTGGACCTGGATCAGATTTTCTTTGTGGTGCAATATCTGAATGTCCCAAGATATTTGTTGCTGGGATTTCATATTTATCAGCCAAGTATTTAACTAAAACAGCAACTTCTTTTATTTGAAAATCTTTATACGGAACAAATGTACCGCTCACATCACCATCATTTACAATTTCAATTCCAATTGAAGTATCATTTAAATTATTTCTTCCTTTCCAATCACTGACTCCAGCATGCCAGGCTCTCTTATTTTCATCCACTAATGAATAAACAGGTTCTGATTTATTGTCTGAAACCATATAATGTGCGCTTACTTCATTTTTAGTTAATGTTTTTAAAGATGATTCCCTGTTTCCAGCTGTATAATGTAGAATTATAAATTTTTGTCTATAATCTTGTCCTTGAGAGCTATATGAAGCGTCAACTTTAATTGTTCCTGCTGAATTTGATATTGTTTCAGTTCCCCCCCTTTGGGCATCTGTGCTTATACGGGCATTTTGACCACTTTGTCCATTATTATTGTTATTTTTGCTGGAACCAGACTGATCCCTTATCACTTGTCCATTATCATCAATACGTATTTCTATTGGTTTCTTTACATCTTTTGAAATATCTTGATTATTCGCATTTAATATATTTCCAACAGACAGTACTGATATTAAAAATAATAAATTTGCTATATTTTTTTTCATTTGTTTATTCTCCTCCTGCTTTAAGTTTTTTATTTATTTTTTTAATTACTAATTTTTTCTATTGCTTATCCTGTTCCTTTTGTCAAATTTTATAATATCATTTTTTAAATAATAAATGATTGCTAATATTGCAATAATAATTCTCATAATTGCAGTAATATTTGCATCAAAGTCTAGCCATATCATTACAGAAACTATTATATTTATTGCTGAGATAACAATCAATAAAGCATTTCTTCTGCTTGCTGTGATAAAAATAAATATTATTGCTGAAAAGATAAATAAAATTCTTGTACCACCGATAAATACAGTATATGAACCTACAGTTGAAGCTATATCATTTATATAAGGTGAACTTGTTAGAATCACACGGGAAATATCTACACAAATTAGACTTGCCATAAATATAAAAAAGCAGATTACTAAATCTCTCATATCTCTTTGAGCCTCTTTTTCCCTTTCTTCCCTTGTTTTATCAATTTTTTTCACACTTTTATCTTCAAGTTGAAATATTGAAAAAAATAATGTAATCCAAAAAAATACCTCTATAATTCCAAAACATGTTGTCATTTGAAAAAGTTTATCATTTGTATATTCATGAAAAATTGAATTATAAAAAGCACAATTTACAAATATGTAAAAAATAGATGCTGCTATTGCTGTTATTTTTTTATAAAAAAGCATAACTTATTCCCCCGAAAATTTATTTATCCAGCTCAAATAATTTGAATCTGTAATATTTAGAGCCTCTATGTTTGCTTGAAAATTAACGTCATCATCATATATTTTAAATATAATTGGTGCAAGTATTTTTAACGTTTGGGTTTCAAATATGCCGTGAATATTCATGCTATAAATAAGAGGTTTTTGGAATTTCAAAAGCTGGCTATTTGTCTGCTTTATTTCACATAGAAGTGCTAAAAGATTTATTTTTTTTAGATCATTATTTCTATCTTCAAGCACTACATCAATCTGATCCGAGAGAAGTTTTTTATATCTCCATGACTGATGTTCCTTATGATTTTTACTTTGTATCAAAAATTTTAATTTAGGCGAGAATAAAACTAAATTATTTAAGTTTCTCTCATATTTTATGGAAAAATCTCTTTCAAAAAAAGTACTTACAGCTTTTAATAAATCATTTTGAACACTGTATACATTATTTTCATCATAAATTTTATTAACTAAAGTTGACTTTTGCTCATTAAACGTATCATAAAGATAAATTTCAATTTCATATTTTTCTACATTTGGCATTTTTAAAATATTTCCTGCAAGAACAAAATTCAAATTGTTGTTTTGCTGTCTTATAAGTTTCATATAATCTATACTATAGCGTTTTTTAGATACAAATAAACTTTCTTTATTATAAGCTATTGCCAATTGATAATTCAAATTTGTCTTATAATGTAAGTTTTCATTTAAATGCAGCGGCAATGAAACTGCTAGATTTTCAGCTAACTCTGATTTTTCTCCTATTGAAGTAAATGTTAATATAAGAACATTTGGCTTTACACGTCTTTTTTGATTCAACATAAATTCTGGATGATTAAATTCATAATACCATATTGGTTTATTTGTTGAAAAAAATCTATTTGCAACATTAACATTTTCATTATTATGTCCACTTTCAGAATTCACTTTCATTTTCCAAAAATAATCTTCATAATACATAAATTTCTTATAGTGTTCAATCCAAGGAAATTTTGATGTAAATTTACATAACTCAAGTCCTTCTTTATAGAGATTTCTTACTTTATAATATTTAAGAACATTTAAAGCAGTATAGGCATTATGTTTTTCAGGATTATAATATGCTAAAACATATTGTCTAAATTCATCATATAATTCATTGAGAATATAAATGCTTGAGGCAATATACATTACTTCAGAATTATATCCAGATTCTTTCATAGCATTTATTAAAAAATAATTTCCGCTTTCTTTATCACCTTTTTTAAAGAAAACTATAGCTCTCATCATTTTGGCACGCCAATTTCCATTTATTTCAGATAATTTTTCAAGTTTACTTTCATATTCCTTAATATTTCTTCGTTTAACAATATCAAAGTATTTTTTAAATGCCGTTGCTGAATTTGGATTAATTTCGAGTGCATCATAATATTTTCTCTCAGCTTCCGGAGCCTTTCCACAAAGTTCCAAAACTTCTGCATAAGCTATGCAAAGTCCCTCTGTAATGTTGTCAATATTCAAATTTTTTTCATATAGCTCAAGTGCATTCTGATAAGCCCCTGTTTTCGTATGGTAAGTTCCAAGCAAAATTAACTTTCTTTCAAAATTTTCATCAGATGCATAGAATCTTAACACAGCTTCCTTTACTTCTGTATAGATTCCTTTTGAAAAGGAATCTTGAATTATTGGATATAGTCCATCCATATTATTCCAGTTTTTCCTTATAGATGGATATAGTTTTTTATCAAGCCAGTCCTTTTTGGGCATCTTAAATTCTTTTCCAAAATCATCATAATAGGAAATATCTTTAAAGTCATCAGAATAATTTCCGCTCTCCATCATTTCTGATTCATTATTTGTAATATCGTAGATTTTTCTTCTAATTTGAATATTTTTATTATTATTATCCTCATTATTGACTATTTCTTTTTCCTTTTCCTTATCTTTCTTTTCGGAAGATTTAAAAAAATCAAAAATCCCCATATATCCTCCTATCTAATATAATTTTACAGCGATTCTTTCTTTGTTTCTGTTTTTAAATTTCAAAATTTGAAAACTTAACTTTAAAGCATAGCCGCTATATTATTTTTATACTATAAATAGTATAGCACAATTTTTTAAATAATACATCATTATTTTATCATAAATAATTTGAAAACACAACGTAATCAAAATAAAATATTTAAAATTTAAAATAGAGGTTTTCACAGAAATTTTTACACACTAAAAAAAGTGGAACTATTAAAAATTCCACTTAAATCGTTCACTTTTTATATTTTAATTATAACTCCAATTCCAAATTATCACTACTATTTTCGTTCTTTTTTTCATCTTGCTTTTTTAAATAATCGTATTCCACATTTAAGAACACTATTACTTTCATTAGTATATCAGCAATTCCAAAAATTCCTGAAAAGAAACCACATATAATAGAAATTAAAAATGTGATTAAAGATGGTAAAAAATTAAATATTTGAAAAGAAAAAGGTAGTATAAATACAAGATTTACTAAGGCAATGATAATCACAGGAACAATTATTCTAAGTCTATTTTTTTTAGATAATTCTAAATTATATTTGAATGAATCCCATATTTTCATATTTCTAATATAAAATATTTGAAAAAAGTAAAGAATATTCAATACAAATAAAAGTATGATTGCAATATAAACTATTAATGGTATTGCAATTATAATATATTCGACAAAAACCGAATCAATTTCTCTAGTAGCGATAGCAAGAATAATCGTCAGCAATACTAAGGCCATTACTATAATCATAATTGCAACTACAAATATCAGATACAGTCCAATATATTTTAAATATTTAACAAAGGCATTTTCAAAACGATATTCCTTTTCCCTTCCTTCAATTCTATAGCCTGCTTTTGTATAAATTATTACCCTCAACAAACCTAATACAAGTGATACTATGAAAATACTAAAAATTATTAAAAGATTTAAAAAGAGTCCTCCAAGAATCTCTCTATTATTTCCAACGTTTTCTGCAATTCTTATGTCTATTGCAATCTGCTGCTGCAATATACTGGAAAAAAATATCCAAGTATTTCCAGCTGTAAGTAAAATAAACCATAATTTATTTTCTTTTAGAAATACTTTTAAAAGTTTAAATGTTTTTGAAAAATATTCTTCTAATTTAAGTTTTCTTTCAAACAGATCTTTTTGTAAATTTTCAAAATTCATAATCTTATCTCCTTTTTATTTTATAATAAATATTACTATTATTCAATCTTAATTTTTATATTTTTTACTTTTTTTTATTTTAATTTCTTCAAATCCATGTATTCTACATTAAAATATACAAGATTTTCAGATATTATCGTATACAAAGTCGAAAAAGTCTTAACAATTCCACCAGTTACTGATGTAACGATTCCTAGCATTTGTAAATTTTCAATCACTATTCCAACAAAATGACCTAAGGCATAATTAATAAAAAAAGCAATTAGTGCAATCGTTATTACTGGTAGCAATATTCTTAATCTTTTTCCCTTGCTTAAATATAAATTATATTTAAATGCTTCTGCTAAATTAACATCTCTTAAATAATATACTTGTTGAAAATATAAAACATTAAAAAATAGTGCAAGATATATGACAAATATTATGAATAGTACAGAAGAACTATCTAAAATTAATGAAAATATGGCAATAAGCATCATTAGAGCCAAACCAATAATTAAATATACTGCCATCATTTTTATGAATTTAAGTATAATTTCCCCAAATTTAAAATTACCTTTTTTTATTTTTTCTTCTTCTGTTTCAACTTTTTCTTCCGCCTCAATTTCTAGACCTGCCTTTTTCCTTATAATTACTGCTACAAACTGAATAATTAGTGAAATTAAAACATATAGCAAAAGCATAGAAAATAGGCTGGATAAAAGGGAAGTATATTCATTCATATTTTCTTGCATCTTTTCATTGTTTACTTTTTTTGTAAATTCATACATTTTTATTACCTGTTCTGTAAACGGAAATGTAATAAAAAGTACCATAATAGTTGAAAATACAAAATGTGAAAAAACTAGTAAAGAATGATTTTTTACGAAAATTTTAAAAACTTCAAATCCATTATTCAAGTATTCCCACATTGAAAAATATCTGCTTCTCATATTATTTCTTAAATTATGTAAATCCAAATCCATTAAATCTCTCCTCTCCTTTGTTATTTTTATTTTTAAAATCGCAATGTATTTAACAAGCATTAAAATTATAGCATACTTTATTTATTTTTAGAAATTTTTTTATAATCATATTTTTCTAAGATAAATATAATTAACTATTGGTATAATGAAATTAATATTTAAAAAAGGAGGAAAAATTATTATGTTAAAAAAATCAATAATAGTCTTATTTTCATGTTTATCTATAAGTATCTTGTCATCAGCTGCTATTCCAAGAGTTTCCGCCAAAAGAAGCAGCGAATATTCAGCTCAATCTTCACGTGCATTAACTTCATACTATAGTACAGTTAACAATGTTGCAATTGCTGAAAATTTTGCCACAGTAAAAGAAACTGGACAGCCATTTACTGGAGTTTATGTTGAATTTGACAAAGCTGGAAATGCTCAGGCTGTTAGAAATTATCAAAATGGTACATTAAATGGGCCTATGTTCTTATATTTTCAAAATGGTGACTTGCAGAAAGTTGTAAATTATACAAATGGTATAAGAGAAGGTGAAGATATTGACTTTTACGGAAATGGTAATTCTAAAACTATAAGAAATTACAAAAATGGAATGTTAAATGGTGAAAGTTATGATTTTGATGAATTTGGACGTCTAACTTCATTGCTTGAATATGCAAATAATATCAAAAATGGAAAAGAAGTTAAAATTTCAAACGGAGTTGTAACAAATGAAAATACTTATTCAAATGGACAATTAAATGGAGAAGCTAAGTCATATTATTCTAATGGAGTTGTTCGTTCAGACGGAAACTATTCTCGTAATTACAGAAATGGACAATGGACTTGGAACTATGAAAATGGTACAAAAAAACTGACTGAAAATTATCAAAATGGTATAATTACCGATATTTTAGGCTATTCAAGAAATGGTTCAAAAGAACGTGAAATGAAATTAGTAAATGGAAACGGTAATTTTACTCAATATTATGACAATGGAAAAGTTAAAGTTCAAGGAACTTTAAGAAATTACAAAGCTTACGGAAATTGGACTTTTTATAATAAAGATGGTTATGTAACAGATACACAAGGATTTTATTAAAATTAATTTTGAATTTAATGAAAAATAGTGTATAATATATTAGAAGGAGAATTTAAAAAAGAAAAGTTTTTTCTTTAGAAGGTGGTGTTAAATATGAAAAAGTTTTTATTCATTTTAATGTTTTTATTAAATGTTTTAGGATTTTCAGCGTTAAAAAATGGTATTTATTCTGTTGAAAAAAGATACGATGGAAATTGGAATTCATTTGTTAAATTAACAGTTAGTGACGGGAAAATAATCGGTGCTCAATATGATAGAAAAAACCAAAATGGTGAATTATTTTCAATGAGCCAGAATTCATTCAGAGATATAGCTCTTGAAATTTCAAGAAGCCTTATAAGCTCACAAAATGTAAATTCTGTAACAGGAAAAGATGCAAAAGCAGTATCAGAATTTAAAGAAATGTCAAACTTTTTGATAGATAAAGCCAATAATGGCGAAACTGGAGATTTTCAAATGTAGTTAGACAATTAAATTTTTGATTTTAAAGAAAGTTAAGAAACAAAAAAGGAGTCCTCTCGTAGTTAATCTGTGAGATTGCTCCTTTTTTTCTTAATTATTTTCTTCTAAAAATTTTAAAAATTTCCGTATTTTTCTATCTTTTTCATCTTCCACTAATTTTACTTCAAAAAGTTTTCCAATATTTTTATAATCTATAGCTTCTTTTTCAAATTCTTTTGAATAATCAACTTTTTTCAAATACAATATCTGTCTTTCTGGAAAATAAATCTGTTTTCTATTATATGGCAATATAAAAACATAAAATACATCTTTACTGCCTATCTTCCATTTCCATCCAATTAAATGTCTTTTAAAGTTAAAATGATACAGCCTAACTGTATCATTAAGTGAAAATCCATAATTCATTACATAAAGTTTCCTTTTGAAATCAAAATCCTGAACATACCAGAAATCATATTTTCGATTCTCTTTTACAAGTCTAATTCTCTCATCTTTCAGAAAGAAAATCAAACTTCCTGCATAAATTGAAATTATAAAAATAAAAATACTTATAACTATACTTTTTCTTTTCCTATAGTAAGCTCTCACTTTCCAAAATAGCTCTTCTAAAAAATCTAATATATCGTATATCATTTTTCTCACCTAAATGCAGTTTTAACTATTCCACATCATAAATAAATGAATAGTTTTGTTTCACATCTTTACTTAAACTTCTGCCAACTACACACATTTCTTCTACTGATTTTTCAGCTTTTTCTCTTACTTCCTGACTATATTCCTTTTTCAGATGAAATGCAATATTGATTTCTGTAACTTTAAAAGTTGTTAAATCGACTTTTTTCCCAACTTCTGCATAGCAATTTTGAAAATTCTGGTTATTAGATTCCAATTTTATTGATAAAACTGTCATAGCACATGAAGCTACAGATGCAGCGAGAAGTTCCGATGGAGAAAGCATTTCACCATTACGATCTGTCAAAATAATCTCGCTATTTCTGTTATTTTTGATTTTCATTCTGAAATTTTTGTCATATTTTACTATTATTTTATCCATTTTTTATCTCCTAATTATCTCAAATTCTATTTTAAAGCATTCAATCCTGCTAAATTTAAGAAATTCCAAGGTTTATTATAATGAGGCTGGAAGAAAAAGTCAACAAATGCCAATTCTTCTATTGTCATTTTATTTTGAATACATACTGACAATGTATTAATTGATTGTGTCAAATCAATCTTAGAAGTTAATTGTGCCCCTAAAATTACTCTTCTGTTTTTATCATAAATTACTTTTAATGTTACTTTTTCATAAGTTGGCATAAATTCAGGTCGGTAGTTGTCGATAGCAATTACGCTTTCCACTTCTATTCCTTCTTCTTTTGCACTTTCTTCTGTTAATCCAGTTGCCGCCATATTATTTTCATAAATTTTTATTCCAGAAGTCCCTTGTGTCCCAATATGTCTAATTTTATTTTCAAATAAATTTATACCTGCCAACGTTCCCATTCTCACGGCATTTGTCGCAAGCGGAATATATACTTTCTTTTGTAAAGGATTATAAAATACCGAACAGCAATCTCCCGCCGCCATAACATCCTTATTGCTTGTTCTCATATACTCATCAACTTTAATTGCTCCATTTGGCAACATTTCCAGCTGTCCTTTAAATAATGAGGTACTTGGCAGGAATCCAACACACATAATTACCATATCAGCTTCATATTCATTTTTATCAGTAATTACTTTTGTCACATTTCCATTATTTCCTTCAAATTTTAAAACCTTTTCCCCAGTTGCAAGCATAATTCCTCTTTGTTTAAATGATTCTTCAGCAACATCTGTAAATTCCTTATCAAAATATTTACTTAAAATTCTTTCTTCAGCATCTACTAGGACAACTTCTTTCCCATTATCCCTAAATGCTTCCACCAGTTCCACTCCAATATACCCAGCACCAACAACAACAATCTTTTGAGAATTTTTTGCCCTTTCAATGATTTCATTTGAATGATTATAATTTTTACAAAGCAAAATATTATTCAGATCAATTCCTTCAATTGGCGGAATAATTGGCCAAGAGCCTGATGTAATAATCAATTTATCAAAAGTTTCATCAAATTCATTCCCATTTTCAAGATTTACAACATGGATTTTCTTACCTTCAATATCAACATTTTTAACTTCATGTTTCATCTTCGTATCAACATTCAATTCCTTTAATTTTTCAGGAGAAGAATAAAACAACCCTTTAGGATCCTTCACTACTCCTCCAACATATAAGGCAATCCCACAAGAAAGAAATGAAATATTATCATTCCTTTCAAATACAGTTACCTCCGCTTCAGGATTCATCTTTCTCAAATTCAAAATTGCCGCCGTCCCAGCATGCGTACATCCAATTACTACAACTTTCATATCTATTTCTCCTTTTCTATCAAAATATTATTATTTAAATAATAACAATTAGTATGTCAAATTATTTTTTTCTCAATCTATTTAATTATACTATATTTTAGAAAAAAATCAATAGTTTTTTGTAATTTTTACAAATTTATATTTAAATAATATTTTAAAATCTAATCATTCAAAATATATTTTTTCTCTTGAGGAAGCATAGATTCTGAAAAAGTTCCATTTTGAATACTATTTCTCATTTCAATAACTTTATCTGTTATATCCGTTATATTTACAATCCAGTCATTTATATATTTTTTTACCGTTTCTCCTTTTATACCTAGCTGTATCGCTCTTCTTTCTATTGGATTGCCGTAAATATCCCTATCAGGATCCCATTGACATCTTACTTCTGAATTTTCCAATTTTTCTTTCCATTCCTCCTTAGATAAATCAGAAACTTCTCTAAAAGATGAAAGTACAGCATTTTTCACTATTTCATCAAATCCTTCCCTTTTCAAGTCAATTGCCAGTATTCTTTCCTGTCCTTGCTTAGTAGCCCAGCCACTTCTGTACATCATCCATAAAAATGATGGCTTTATCCAGGTCATTCTTGTAAAGCTGAATTTACTTCCAAACTTTCCTAATTTTAAAGCCTCGTCTGCTATTTCATTGTTATATGCCTGATAAACTCTTATTGTTTTATCATCAAATACAGCATAAATATTTCTTTCTTCTTCTTTTTTCATAATTAATCCTTTCATTCAACATCTTTATTTGCAAAATTATGTCTGTTTAATTCTCGTTTTGCTGATTCTCTTAATTCTTCAGTTTCATTTAAATTATTAGCCAAAAGTTCCAATTTTTCTTTTGATTTAGGAGTATTTATTTTCCCTAGTGCATGAATACATTTTCTAGCCATTGCAAGTCCTCCTTCATATCCTTCAAATTGATGTGCCAACGCTAAATAATATACCCATTCTATTGTTTTTGGTGATGCTATATCTTCAAATGCACCTGCTATATTTTCATGGTCATAGTGCCAATCTCCTGTTATCATTTCCTCAATACTGTCTTCAACTTCATCAAAATCTATTTTTGATGAAAAAACGAAACAAAAAACTAAATGAGAATAATACATCATCATATCCGCATTTTTTAATGTACAAGCTTCTTTTAATTTTTCTTTTGCAATTTCAGGAACTTCTCTTCTATACCTAATTTTTTCCAATTTAAATTTTTCTAAGAACTCATCATCAGTCAATTCTTTATTATACCATTTTGATAATAATATAATTTCATCAAGATATTTATTCATAATTACTATTCTCCTATTACTTTATAATCTATAATATTATCACTAAAGATATTCAATGCTTTTCCGCTTTCTCTTCCTAATCCTATATTTACATTATAGGGATCTTTTATTATAGGTTTTTTTTGAATTGTTATTTCCAATTTAAACATTGCATGATTACTTCCCTAACCTTTAAAATCATTTGGCAATTTTGAATAATTATAATCAGGATTCACCATTATGCCGCTTATTTGTTTTTTACTTTTAACCCCTATATTCATTAATTCATTCGTTGTTCCTGGATTAAGTTTAAATTCTAATGTTACACCTCCATAATCATATTTTTGAACATAGGATAATGAAGGAGAAATATAGGTTTTGCTCTTATATCCTTCAGGCATTCTTCCTGTACTTCTTAATATATCATAATGCTCTTGACTTATTGTTCTATAATAAATTTCATATATGTAATAAAAAATGTTAATTATTATTTATTATAAGCAACTGAAATTTCTTTTTTTATTGTAGCTGTTTTACCTTCATTTTCTATTACAAACTCTAAATCAAATCCTTTTTCCATATAGATAGATGTGGTAATTTTATATTTTTCGTTTTTTGAACCTAAAATGTGAGTTATTTCTTTATCTATTGAATAAATAAATTCTTTTTTATCAACATCAATATATTTGGCATCTTTTAAACTATCAATTCCTAATCTTTCATTTACAATAATTTCACCAATTTTTTTATCTTTATAATACACTATTATTTTTTAATTCCATTTTATTGTATATTTTTTAACTTTATAATAATATTTTTAAAATAATCAATTTCAATATTTTCAACTAAATAATCAATTTCAATATTTTCAACTTGAAAAATCTTTTCTTTATTGTCAGAATAAAAAATGAAACTGAGTAAAATCCTTCTTTTTACTTCTCTTGAATTATTAAAATAAAGAAATATAACTAATATAATTAATAATAATACAATATTTTTTCATTTTATTTTCTCAAACTTTCTATCCAACTTTCAAAAATTCTTCTTGTTCCTTAACACTGCCAATTTTTAATTCACTATCGTAATCAAAAATATCTACTACATCAGATAAAGTTGCTTGTTTTCCCATTTGTAATTTATACGCCTTTGTCCCTCCAAATTCTTTTTGCATTCCAGAAGGATAAACATTAATAACCGAAGCATTACAAAGTAAATAAATGTTTTTTAATTCTAATTTTTTTCGTAATTCTACAACAGAATCAAAGATATTATCACTTTTTGAAAAATATACCATATTTTCAATTTCTATTTTCAAATTAATTTCATCTTCAATTTCTAATAAAAATAGTTTACTTTTTTCTACTTTTTCATTGTTTAAAATTCTAATGTTTTGTATTTCTGTACTATTTTCTTCTTTTTTCCAAAAACTTTCCATTGCAATCACCCTTATATTCTAAAAATTTTTCAGTCCATCATAAATAATTTCTATTTTTATTCTAATATTTTAACATAAAATTATTATAAATTAATATATGAAATTTTTCAATATTTAAATCTAAATAAAAAAACTGTACTTTTTATTATTTAAAATACTAAGTACAGTTCAAATTTATTATTTTTTATAGGTTAATCTTTATCACAATCATCCTTATCCTGATGTTCTTCATACTCGTCATATTCGTCATACTCATTAACTTCACTAGGATCTTCACCATGATAATCTTTTTTGTTAAAATCATTTTTTAATTTTTTATATTTATCCATCCAAGACATTCAAATCACTTCTTTCGTATTTAAAATATTTTATAATATTCCTTGATATTTTATACCATTTCCCCAATAAATATTATTTACCATAACGGTTTCTTCAGGTAAATTTACCCCTTTTAAAGCCCATTTCTTAAATTCTTCAAATCCAGTTCTGTCAACAATATAACCGATATGCTCTTTTGGGAGGCTTCTATCAATATATTTGTCAACATATTCATAGGTATTTTTCATAATTTTTATTATTGACTCTTCATCTGCCCAAAATAGCCAATCTTCAGCAAGTCTTGGATTCTGCTTTCCAGTTCTTCCCATTATCGTAAGTTTATAATATTTTTTAGGTGATCTTGTCCATGCACCTGTCGGACAGTTTAAAACACATTCACCACAGCCAATGCATCTTTGATGATCTCTCACTGGTTTGTAATTTTTATATGAAATTGCTCCTGTTGACAATTTTTTACATTTTCTTTCACACATTCCACACGAAACACATCTTGATTCATCTAGTTCAGGCTTTGCCATTCCGATTATTCCAAAATCGTGCATTCTTACTTTTTGACAATCATTTGGACAGCCAGTTAGAGCTACTTTGAAGTGAAAATCATTTGGAAAAATCGCTTTTTCTATTTTTTTTGCAAGTTCAGTTGTGTTGTAAGCTCCTTTTGGACAAACTTTGTTTCCAATACAAGCTGCCACATTTCTTGTCCCTGCAGCCGCATATCCCTTATCTTTATCCTTGTAATTAATATCCAATTTTTCCATAATTGGCTGAACCATTTTGTTAACTTTTTCAATGTCCTTCCAATTGATTCCCAAAACTTCAAATCCTTGACGAGTTGTAATATGCACATTTCCGTCTCCGTAAGTATTTGCTATGTCTGCAACTAAGCCCATTATTTCCGCTGTAACTGCTCCGCCTGGGACTCTTACACGAAGTGCAGTTTTTGATCTGTCTTTTGTCACTCTATATGCATTTTTTGTAACAACTTTTCTATTTAAATCCATACTCATTTTATTGCCTTCTTTCTTAAATTCAAATTTCTAAAAATTTTTTTAATCCAACAATTTTTGTGCTTTATCATACTTAAATACAGGTCCTTCTAAGCAGATATACGTTTCATCAATTTTACAATGTCCGCATTTCCCAACTGCACACGACATTTTTCTTTCAAATGAAACCCATATTTTTTCAACTGGCACATTTAATTTCAAAATTTCAAGACAGGCAAAATGCATCATTATTGGCGGTCCCACTACGATAAATTCAGTTTCATCCATATTTTCAATTTTCAAATCTGGGATATATTTAGTCACCATTCCTTCGTGAAACTCTTTTTCAGTTTTTCCTAAATTTCTCGCACTTTCAGCATTATCCAAAGTGACTAAAATCTCAATATTTTCTCTCCAACGAGAAAACTCTTCTTCAAAAATCACGCTTTCATAATTTTTATAACCTACAATTATTTTAAAAGACTTCATTTCTTTAGGATATTTTATAAAATATTCAATAATCGGACGAACTGGTGCAATTCCACTCCCACCAATAACCATCACAATATGTTTATTTTTATATTCCTCAATCGGAAATCCATTTCCATAAGGACCTCTTAAAAAAACTCTATCTCCTGCCTTTAATTCAAAAATTTTATCTGTAACCTTCCCAACTTTTCTAATCAAAAAATCAAGATATCCTTCTTCCAAGTCAAAATTTGCAACAGAAATAGGAGATTCTCCAACTCCTGGTAGCGAAACTTGCATAAACTGTCCAGCATTTACGTTTCCTTCTTTATATTCTACACGAAATAGCCATTCTAGTTCTGTAACCTTCTCAATAAATAAAAGTTTGTGAACAGTCGGTAAATATACATTCATATTCATAATATCCTGTTCATCCATATTTATTGTATTTAATATATTAGTATTCATTCTGACTTTTCACCTCTTTTTTCAGCTGAAATTCTTTTTAATTCCGCACTTAGTTTATTTATACAATTTGAAAATGAAATATATTCAGGACAAGCATCATCACATCGTCCACATCCCGTACACATTTGATAACCAAATCTCTTTTTAAAGTCAGAAATTTTATGCATAACTTTAAATCTCATTCTATCTCCATGTCTTTGTCTAAATGAATGACCGCCAGCCATATCAGTAAATCCATTTACATGGCATGAAGCCCACACTCTTCTTCGTTCTCCATTATTGTCATTCTCGCTGTAAAATACATCTTGTGTCGTCGTACAAGTACAAGTTGGACAAACGAAATTACATTTTCCACAAGCTATGCAACGGCTATCATATTCACGCCATAAATCTAAATTTATAATATCGGAAAGCTCAATGTTATCCGGAATATCTACATGAATTTCATTATCTTCCACAAATTCCATTTCAAATTCTACATTTTCATTTATTTTATTATTTTCTTTATTTTCAGAAATAACTTCATCAAAATATGCCTTTAATTCGTCATCTCTTATATCGACAAATATTTTATTATCTGTAACTTTTATCCCAATATTATATTCATCAGTCTTATTAGTTTTCATATCCACACAAAAACAGTTTTCAAACGAATTTGGACATCCAAATACTACAAATTTTACTTTATCTCTTACTCTTTTATAGTAAATATCCAAAAATTTATTATTTAAATAAACTTCATCGACTCTTTTCACAGAATGCAAATCACAGCTTCTAAGAAATATAAGATATTTTCTATCTTGTTCTTTAGGCATTGTACATCCATCTTCTGTAAAATAAAACATTGTCTGTGTTATTGGCAGCATTACTTCCTTTGCTGAAAAATGAGATTTTTTATCAAAACATATCTCTTCAATCTTATCAATTTCAGAATATCTAATTACAGAAGTATCTGAAAATGTCCCACGAAATGGTATTTCAATTGGGGCATATATTTTATACTCCCTCTTCAGCTTTTCAAGTGCTGAATTAAAATTTTCACGATTTAAACTAATTTTCATTACTCCTCCTAAATTTTTCATAAACAAGGAATTAAGCTCCTTGTTATATTATCCAATTATTTCAATTCTTTATTTTTTTATTTCTTTTTTTCCCAAATAGTAACAGACATATCCAATAAAGCCTCCGCCAACAATATTTCCTAATGTTACAAATAGCAAATTATAGAAATATCCATTCAAAGTAATTCCCTTATACATAATTCCCATCATTAAAAGCGTCATATTAGCTACACTATGCTCAAATCCAGCAGTGATAAATGCAAAAAGACACCAAAAAACCATTATCAGTTTAGCAGTTTCCTCTTTTAACTTTATCCCAGCTAGAACGGCAAGACATACTAAAATGTTACACAGAATACCTTTAAAAAACAATTCTTGCGGTAAAGCTGCAACTTTAGCCTTTGAAACTTTCACAATAAAATTTACAACAGGCTTTGAAGCAGAATTTGAAAACACATATATAATTGCAAGTACAACTGATCCAACAACATTTCCCAAATAAGCTGCTATCCACATAAAGATCATATCTTTAAAAGTTATTGCCTTATTTAGCATCCCTGTTACTCCAACCATATTATTTCCCGTAAAAAGCTCCGTTCCAAACACAACTACAAGACTAAGTGCTATCCCAAAACTAACTCCCATAAGAATTTTATTAGTTGGCAATCCACTGCTAACTCCACCAACCGTAAATGTCAATAAAATCCCCAATCCAATAAACATCCCAGCCATAAATGACGATAAAAAATATTTCCCCTTAGAATTTTTTAGCAACTGAACTTTACTTTCTGCTGCATTTGACACTTGTTCCAAAGTTTGATTATTTCTCATTTTTCATATCGTGATAAGATAGCTTATCACATCTCCTTTCTAATTTTTTTGTCTTTATAAAAGTTTCTTTTTTAAATTAAATTTATTTGTGAAAAAATTCATAATTTGTTTTCATTAAATTATTACATAATTATAATAAAAAGTCCACAAAAAAAATATTTTTTTTATATTTGTATTTAGAATATTTTGATTTTCTAATTATTGATTCATATAAATAAAAATAAAATCGCTGCCTTTTACAACAACGATCAAATAATTTAAATTTATCTAAATCTATTAAGACTTTTTGCTATCTAAAATTTTACATTTCTTTTAACAATTTTCTTAATGTTCCAGAATTTGCATTTGTCTCATTAATTGCTCTTTTCCAAGCCTTGCTACCACGTACATTATGAAACAATCCATGAGTGTGCATTAAAAATAGATGTGGACGAAGATTTTTCTTTTCCATATTTTCAACATAATGAATCATTTTTTCAATGATTTCTTTACGTGTAATATTTATTTCCCCTTCACTTCCATAATATTTTCCAAATTCAGTCAAAATCATAGGATTGTCATAAATTTCACGACCTAACATTACAGAATCCACATATTTTAAATGCTCATCAATTTCCTCGATTGTTTTTATTCCACCATTAATTTCTATATGCAAATTAGGATTTTCTTTTTTCACACGATAAACCTCATCATATCTAAGTGGTGGAATACTTCTATTTTGTTTTGGATCAAGTCCAGCCAATATCGCTATTCGTGCGTGAATAATATATTTATTTACTCCAGCTTTTTCAGTAATATGAATAAAATTCATCATATCTTCATATTTATCAAGCAATGTTTGTTCAAAAGTATCAGGTAATACATTCTTTCCATCAATTCCAATTCTATGTTTTATAGAAATTGGCTTATTTGTTGCATCTTTCATTGCTTTTACAATATTTGCCACTTCTTTTGGAAATGCCATAAGATAAGCTCCCATCATATTTCCTGAAACTCTATCTGATGGACATCCAACATTCAGATTAATTTCATCATAAGCATATCTTTCAGCAATTTTTACAGCCTGATAAGCCTCTTTTGGATTAGTTGCTGCAATTTGCAACACAATTGGATGTTCCACTTCATCAAATCCCAAAATATAATCCAAATCTCCATTAAGAATTGCCTGTGCCGTTATCATTTCTGTATACAATAAAACATCTTTGTTTATCATTCTCACAAAATTTCTAAAATTTCTATCTGTCCTGTCAACCATTGGAGCTATACTTATCTTATTTTCCACTGCATTTCCTTTCATAATTTTATTTTTCTTTATAATTATCTATTTTGCATTATAATATTTCATTGCTTCAGGTAAAAATTTTCTAGCTGCTTCAATTCTATTTTTTCCAGATGGATGTGTTGACAAAATTTCTGCACCTTGTTTTGCACCTATCGAATCCATTCTTTCAAGAGCTGTAATTGCTTCAGATGGATTATAACCAGCCATTGCCATAAATATCATTCCATACTTATCTGCTTCATATTCCTGAGTTCTGTTAAATTTTAAAAGTGTAATAGAAAGTCCACTTGAAACAAGAGAAGATACAATGTTGCCACCTGTTATTGCATCTGTTACACTTGCTGCAATTCCAGCAAGAGCACTATTACTCGAAGCCTCAGCATGGTGTCCTCCAATAACATGTCCAATTTCATGCCCCATTACAAAAGCAATTCCAGAATCACTATTTAAAACCGGTAATATTCCAGTATAAAAAGCAATTTTACCACCTGGCATAGCAAATGCATTTATTTCATTAGTTTTTATTAAATTAAATTCCCATTGCAAACCAGATATTTTTTTAGACATTCCATTTTCATTCAGATATTTTTCAACTGCTGCCGACATTCTTCCACCAATTCTTTTCAATCTTTGTCCATCAGCCGTATTGTTTGCCAAAAGTCCTTTAGCTCCAGCCTGTTGAATAAATTCTCTATATGTGGAAACGTATTCTTGTGCAACACTTTCATCACTTACCAATTTTATTTGTTTTCTTCCAGTAAGTGGTGCTACTGTACAACTGGAAATTATTGTTAATGCTGTAATTAAAAATAATATTTTTGAATATTTCTTTATCATTTTAAAACTCCTTCTTTATTTTTTTTGTAATTTTTATTTATTATTATTTTAGATTTTTTGTTGTTAATTATATCATATAAAATATAATGTTTCAATTTTTTATTACTTTCATCATTATAATTATATGATTAAATTAGTAAGAGTAATTAAAAAAATAAAGTCCGATAATATTTATTTTAATTAGATAATTAATTATTGATTATTTATTACTTGTTTTATACATCTTTATCCAATTTACATTATTTATTCACACACATTCATTTCACTTTATTTTGTTAAAAAAAAGAAAAAAAGAGCATAAAGTTAAAGTTTAAACTGACTAACTAACTGACTTCTTCTTTATACTCTCAATTACCACTATTTTATTAACTATCTATCATGGCTAAAGCCATGAGATTCTCTTAAATACTATTTAGTTTCTTTTTTATTTTTTTTAAATATTGTTGAATATCTAGTATTCAAATATTAGCTAATTTCCTCGACTTTAACGGACAAGCCTTCCATCTCTGACATTAGTGTCCTGTTGGCTCGATTCAAAACAATATGACTTCATAGTACATTTACAATCTATGTATTATTTAAAATTTTTTGTAAACAAAAAATATGCCATTCATCTCACGACTAAAGTTGCGAGTATTCTGGCATAATTCACAAATTCAAAAATTATAATTTATCTACTAGATTTTTTAAATATTCTTTTACTTTATCCTTTAACTCTTCATGTCTAAGTCCAAACTCGACATTTGCAACAAACATCCCAAATTTATCTCCAGTATCGTATCTCAATCCATCAAAATTATAGGCATATAATTTTTCGCCGTTATTTTTCATTGTCAAAATTGCATCTGTCAGCTGTATTTCTCCACCTTTTCCAGGTTTTGTATTTTTTAAATATGAAAAAATTTCAGGTTCTAATACGTAACGTCCTAATGCGGCAAGATTACTCGGAGCTTCATCAACTGATGGCTTTTCAATAAAATCCTCCACAGCAACTGTCTTCTCATCAATTTGTTTCAATGGTTTTATTATTCCATATTTTGAAACATTTTTGTGAGGAACTTCCTGAACACCTAAAATTGTTCCACCTTGCAGTTCATTATATTTTTCTATAAGCTGTTGTGTTACAGGAAACTGCCCCTTCCCTCTATCTGTGTAAATAATGTCATCTCCTAAGAGCACAACAAATGGCTCATCTCCCACAAAAGATTCTGCGCAGCTTATTGCATGTCCTAATCCCAATGGCTTTTTCTGACGCACATAATAAATATTTGACATCTCAGAAATATGATTTACCACTTTTAAAAGATCTTTTTTCCCATTTTCTTCCAAAGTTCTTTCCAATTCATACGAATAATCAAAATGATTTTCAATTGATCCTTTATTTCTTCCAGTAATAATTAAGATTTCTTCAATTCCAGCTTCCAAAAGCTCTTCCACAAGATATTGCAATGCTGGTTTATCTACAATTACAAGCATTTCTTTAGGTTGTGCCTTTGTAGCAGGCAAAACTCTCGTTCCAAGTCCTGCTGCTGGTATAACGGCTTTTCTTATTTTTTTTACGCCCATAACTTACCTCCTGTTATATTCAAGAATATCATTTCAATTTAAATTTGAAAACTAAAATATATGTCCATCGTCTGAATAACTAACTTTTATTGCTAACGGCTCAAATAAATTTAATTTATCAAAATATTCTTTTGCTTTTGAATTAGCTATCATTTGATATTCCTTTGTCTTTAAGTCATACTCATATTTTCCAATTATAATAATACTTTTTTCATCTGGAAACTGTACATAAAATCGTACGATTTCCTTATCTGGCAGTGGAGCTTTTCCAAGGTTTTTTGTATCAACTTTTGTAAAAAAGTTTTTATATTCATTAAATTTTTTATAAAATTCTTTTTTAAACTCATCATTTGTAGTTGTTGGGGTAGCTTTTATAGCAACTCCTATATTGGCATTGTAATCTTCATTTTCAATTGTATAGTAAGCCATTTTTATACTATCTCTATCACAAAAAATATCATTTGACCTTTTTTCAGCTTGAATTTTTTTAATAACTCTATCTAAAAAAGGATCAGGATCATTTGTAAAGTTACAAGTATTACTAAATCCTTCTATTCCTAATAAAAATAAAAGTGATGATACTATTTTTTTCATTTTACCTACATCCTTCCAAATATAATTTAATTAACGATATGCTTAATTATATCATAATTTTAGAAATTAATGAAATATTTTTGATCTATTATTTTAAAAGTTCTTTCTTTTTTTTGTTAAATTCTCCTTGCGTTATTACTCCTTCATCCATTAATTTTTTTAATTTTACTAGCTCATCTGCAACAGACGAACCTGAAGATTTTTGTGATTTCTCAAATTCTCCTATTGAATCATTCACAGCATTTACAAATGGAATAAGAGTTTTCTTTGATATATTTTTTACTTTATACATTGAAGCGCCATCCCATATCTCGACTTCTCCCATGAATAATCTCTTTTTATATTTTATTGCATTTACTTTACCAAGTGGAATCTCAATCTGATTTACACCAAATAACATTCCCTTATCTAAAAAAATAATCCTTTTACTCGTTGAAACAACTAACCACGTATGTCCATCATACCATCCTGAAGTAGCATAAGTGATAATTTCATCATCTCCAATAATATTTGGTAATTCTTTAACTTCTTTCTTTGTCCCAACAATATACGCTCCACAGTTTGATAACATTTGTTTTATATCTTTTAAAGTTTTCATTTTTTATAATCTCCTTTCAAATTATCATTTTAGCCATTTGTAACAGACTAAAATTTTTTGATGATTGCAATACTTTTATAGTTCTAATTGTTACCATTTTTCTCCAGCATTTTTTCAATAAAGTTCTAATATTTTTAGATAAAATACTATCTTTATTTATTTTATCACTTTTGCAATCGCCTAAATTATTATTTACATCATTATACTATAACATTACAATTGATTTATATAATTTTTCTTAAAATAAGGGTTATTTATTATAGCCCTTCTCTTTTCAATGGCTATATTATTTTATCACAAATATTTTTGAAACTCAACGGAACAGAAATGAAAATTTTAAAAGACAAGTTATAATTTAATTGGAATTATTTATCAAAATTTTCTATTTTACAAAATTTATAGCAGTTTTTTCAAATTGCAAATATTAATTGCAATATTTTAACCAATCTTTTTAAATTCTTCAAAGGAAATTTCATTTTTTATTTTATTTTTTTCAAATAATAACATATAAAAGTTGCAATTTTTGAAAAAATACATTATAATTAACGATATATATGAAAGGAGAGTTATTTTTAATGTTCAAAGAATTTAAAGAATTTATATCAAGAGGAAATGTAATGGATCTTGCAGTAGGAGTTATAATCGGAGCTGCTTTTGGGAAAATAGTAACTTCATTAGTTGATGACGTAATTATGCCTGTTATTGGAATAATCTTAGGAAAAATTGATTTTTCAAATTTAAAATTAGTTATTACGCCTGCTAGCGGAACAACTCCTGAAGCTGCAGTAAAATACGGATTATTTATTCAAAATATAGTTAATTTCTTTATTATGGCTTTTGTTATCTTTATTATGGTAAAATTTGTAAATAAATTAAGAAAACCTGCCGTTGTTGAAGAACCTGCTGAGCCAGCTCCAACAAAAGAAGAAGTATTATTATCTGAAATTAGAGACATTTTGAAAAATAAATAATCAAAGGCTATTGTTTATGGACGGAATAGAAAAATTATTCCGTCTAATCTTTTTTTATTAAATTTAATATTATTAAAGTATTGTGGAGGTTATTATGGATTTTGAAAATAATAAAAATGAACAATGTCATTCAAGTCATGATATAGAAGAGTTAGATAGAATAAGAAATCAAGTAATAAATAACTTTAGCTCAAATTCCAGCGATTTTTATTCTAGTTCTAATAATAATGAAAATGGCTCAGTTACCCTAGCCCTAGATGATTTAACTGTAAAAAACATAAAATTTATGGCAACCGTAATAAAAGTTTTATCAATTTTAGGAATTATAGTAGGTGTTTTTCAAATAATAATACTATTTCTTGGAATTTTTACTATTATAATTTCAATAAAATTTTTTAAATCGGCAAATGCTCTGGAAGACACTCTTATTACAAAAAACGGAGAACAATTAAAAACATATTTCAATGAGCAGTCCAAAGCTTTAAAATTATATATTATTTTTATAATAGTCAGCATTATTATAGGCATTCTTTTTTTTAGTTTCCTTATGTTATGTGTAATAGGTGCTTTAGCCAATGATAGCTTTTAAGTAAGTTTAATCTTAAATTGAGAGTGTTCAAATTTTTTGTAACATAGATATAAATCCAATAATACAGGGATTCTTAACTATAATTACAAAAAAATTACACCCTCAATTCTTAAAATTTTAATTTAAAGATTTTCTAAAAAATTAAACACTTGATATTACAACTGTTTTTATCTTTCTAATCTCATCATAACTTGGATCAATTACGACTCCCCATATAAGGTTAACATTTTTATCCTTCACAATATCTGAGATTCTTTCTGTAATTTTTCCAATATCCACAAGCGAAACACTTGGTCCTGTCGTAAAATTTATTAAAATTCTTTTAGCATTTTCCAATTTCCCTTCAAACAAGTTATTTTCTATAAGCTGTTCAATTATTTTCTCAACAACATTATCTCCCTTGCCTTCTCCAACCCTAATAATCGTATTCTTAGCATTATGAAGAACTGCTTTTACATCAAAAAAATCAATATTCATAAATCCAACCTCAGTTAAAACATTTACAATACCTTCAATACCTTCCTTTATAATCAGATTTACTGTATTATAAACAGATCCAAGCGGTTCTTTCCTATCAATATAGTTATACAATTTTTCATTTGGAATAATAATTAAACTATCCGTAAGTTTCTCAATTTTTTTCATTCCTGTATTTGCAATTTTCAAAGTTTCAAACCCTTCCAGATAAAACGGGCGTGCAACAATACTAATAGTAAAAATTTTTAGTTTTTTTGCAATCTCAAGAATAACAGGCATTATTCCGCTTCCAGTAGATCCACCAATTCCTGAAATCAAAAATAAAATATTTGTCCCCAAAAGTAATTCCTGAAACTGGTTTTCACACTGCAATGCCACTCTTTCAGCCTGTTCTCTGCTACATTCCTTAACACCAGTATCTAAAAAAATTTTCTTTTCCGCATGGCTCAACCCAGAATTTTCACTATCTGTATCAATCGTTATATATTCGACTTTCTTCACACCTGAAGCTATCATAAAATTAACAAAGTTTATTCCCATCCCGCCAATTCCGATAACTTTCATATTCATCTTATCTTTCATACCGTTATCCCAATCTTGCAAATACAAATTATATGCAAATCTCCCTTCTATTAAAGATTTTTAACATTAAAATTAAACTTTTTATAGTTATATTTTATCAAATTAAAGGTAGTATTTCAAGGGAGAAAAAAATTACAGTTAATTTAATAACTGCAACTCCTCATCCTTATTTCTTACTATTTTTTTCCAACTCCACCAATCTTCTCAAAAACAATCGACTTCGTAACCACATAAAGTAAAATTACTATCAGCAACGGAAATACTATTGAAGTAAGCAAGATTATTCCAATAATAACTGGTGCATCCTCAACTAAATCCTTTGAAATAGTATCTATTTCCTTTGTAAAATTATCAATTTTAACTTTAGCACTGTCAATTTGTCCTGGAATGTTAAAAATGCTTTTAGACTGATCTAGTGAAAGCATCTCATCTTTCACTTTATTCAGCCTTCCCAGATCCTGATTTAGTTCAACAATTGCAGGCTCTTTATATTCCTTTTCAAAATATCTCGATATTGTTGAATTTATAAAAATTGCACTTGGTAAAACTATGTAAATATAAAGCAATATGAAAAATGAATATTTAGAAATCTTTCTAAAAATTTTTGTAACTTTATTTTTATAAATTGTATACGGAAAAATTGTAATTAGTGAAATAAACGTCAAGATCGTAGCCAATTTTACCTTAAAAATTTCATAATAAATCGTTTCCAGCTTCAATATAATAACGCTCGCAAGCGACACTTTCCACAAAATATTTATCATATCGTAAATAGGCTGAACAATATCTCCAATTTCAATTTCCATCCCAACAATCATACTGACATTAACCGTGCTTCCTTCAATAATATCTGTAGTTCCTTTCAAAAGCGACAGTGTTAAAAACATATTTTTAGATTCCTCATAAGTTTTTTCCAAATATGGCATTGTTAAATTTTTAAAAAAATTAAAAACTGTATGCTCAAAAATTTTATCCATTATCCCAAAAATACATAAAACCAATCCAACTACAATTAATATTTTTACTAAAAGACTCTTTTTCTCAGAATCCCATTTTGGAAAATCATTTTTTTGATTTTTCTCCAATTTTTTTCCATTTTCTGCTGCCAAAACAGCCTCATTTTTTTCTGCCAATTAATCTCACTCCTTTTTTTCTTTTTTATTAAAATCAATCCCATTCTAAAATTTTTCTCACAACATAAGAAGCCAACACAAGCCCAGCTGTTCCAGGTACAAATGAATTACTTCCAGGCGTAGTTTTTCTCGGAATCTCATTATTCTCCCTAAATTCAGTTGGTAATTCTTCCTTAAATAATTCCGATTTGTCAGGTTTAACTGGAATTTCTCTTGAATACACAACTGGTATATTTATAATCTTTTTCTTTTTTAAAATGCTTCTAATAGTTCTTGCCATCGGACAAACAGATGTATTTTTTATCTTTGCAATTTCTACCATTTCTGGATGCATTTTATTCCCAAATCCCATCGAAGAAATAATATTTATTTTGTTTTCTACACAATATTTAATTAAATTAACCTTACTTCCAATTACATCAATAGCATCCACAACAAAGTCATATTTATATTTACAATTTTTCTTACCATTATTCAAATCTTTTGATTCTTCAAAATTTTCAACCTTTTCAAAATTCCCTAAAACTTCCTCAACATTATCAGCAACCAGTTTTTTCACAAGTTCAACTTCACATTCAGGATTAATATCCAAAATTCTCTCCTTCATGACCTCAACTTTAGACTTCCCAATCGTACTTCTAAGTGAATGAAGCTGTCTATTAATATTTGATTCTGAAATCTCATCAAAATCAACCATCGTAATATGCCCAACTCCAGCTCTCGCCAAAGCTTCCACAGTATAAGATCCAACTCCGCCAACTCCAAAAACTATAACTCTCGAATTATTCAACTTTTCAATTCCATCTTCTCCAACCATCATTGAAAATCTGGCAAATGTCTGATTCTTATTATTCATATTTAAAATATTTCTCCTTTTCAACACTTATTTTTAGTCATTTACAAAAGTATAAAAATCCGAATAAAAACAGCATCTTTAAATTTCTATCTTTATTATTTCCTCTCTACTTTTTTATTATTTAAAAAGAGCAGAATTTCAAATAAATTAGACTTTTATTCCTCACATACCTTTCTTTTCAATTTTTAAAATTTCGCCCCTATTATATCACAAATTTAAAAAATGTAAATAGCCAAAATATAAAAATTTTATTATCTACTTTTATTATATTCGATTTCATTTTTTCTTTTCAAACTCTTTCTCAAACGAACTCAAATCCATATTTTTTAACACTCTCTCAAGTAAAAACGGCAATTTTTCAGGATTACAAGCAAAACATGGAATTCCAAGCGAAGCAATTTTTCCAGACATTTGTGAGTCATAATAAGGTTTCCCATCTCCAGATATTGCTAAAAGACAAACTACTATTACTCCCGAATCTTTCATTTCTTGTAATCTTCTTAACATTTCACCACGATTCCCACTTTCAATTAAATCAGAAATTAGAAAAAATATTGTCTTTTTCGGATTTTCAATATATTTTGTACAATATTTAATTGATTTATTGATATTTGTTCCACCACCTAGCTGAAATCCATATAGCAAATCAACTGGATCATCTGATTTTTCTGTCAAATCCACAATTTCAGTATCAAAAGCTACTACTCGTGTTTTCAGTGAAGCGATACTTGCTAAAATACAAGCCATTACTGAAGAATAAATTACAGATTCTCCCATTGATCCACTTTGGTCAATATCCAAAATGACTGTAAATTTACTTGTGGGATTAACACTTGCTCGCTCGAAAAAATAATAATGCTCTGGAACAATTTTTTTTAATTCCCTATTGTAATTTTTTATCCCTCTTCGTATCGTTGTTTTAAAATCCAAAGATGACGCAGATGGAATTGGCGAGTGTTGTTTCTTGTTAAGTGCTGCTCTAACTGCTCTTCTAATATCACTTTCCAACAATTTATTAATTTCCTCTACAATTTTTTTTATGAAATTTCTAACACTTTCTTTACTTTTTTGTGGAATTTGCTCTTTCAAAAGCATAATTGTTGAAGCAAGATTTATGTTAGGTTCTACTTGATCCAATATTTCAGGCTCAAAAAGCAATTGTTTCAACCCACATCTTTCCATCGCATCCGTCTGAATAATTTTCACCAATTCTTTATCAAACAAAGTCCTAACATCTCCAAGCCATCTACTAATTTGCGGATTAGATGGTCCTCGCCCAGCAGAATCTCCACCCATAAATTGTCCTGTCGGATTATAAATCGCATCCAACGCCTTATCCATCAACCAATCTTCCTCTGTAAAACTTGGAAGAGCTTCTGAATCCATAGACGAAAATTCTTCTTCCGTATCTTTTCCAAGAATTAATCGCCAACGTTTTATATCTTCTTTATAGTCCATTTTTACACCTCCCTAATATTTTATTTTTTTATCAATTATCTAGTTTTTAATTTTTCTTTCAAAAAATTATTTTCAATCAAATATCATCAAAATCAAATTCTTCTAATCCTGCAATTATTTCTTTCTCATTTTCTCCCAAATCATCATTTATTACAGCACTTACATCATTTTTATTCAAGCCCCATATTTCTGCAATATTTTCTGCAATATCATGCTTTTCATTTGAAGTAAAATCAGCAAAAGCTCTTCTTAAAAATAATAATGCTCTTTTAAATTCTTCCTCATCTAAGTTTGAAATATAGTTTTGGAGTTTTTCCCAAAGTCCAAGTCTTGCAATTAAGGTGTAATGATTTTTCATCGATAGACCTTCAAACCAAGTTGCTCCTAAATCTGCGGGAACTCCTTTTGATAATCTTTTTTCGACTTCTTTTCCAAGTACTTCATTATCAATTTTTCCAGCTTCCAATAATATAGCCATTGCAAGTCCTGAGATTTTTGTATTTAAATCGTCTCTTTTTGAAATTTCTGAAAGAAGTGAATACCATCTTTCTCTATCTAAAAAATCATGATTTTCAATTACAGTATGCATTATTATTATACTTTTAGCTAGTTCTACTGCTGCATTATTGTCGCAAAAAGACTCGCTTGGCAATATTAAGCAAACTCTTAAAAAGAGTTGCTCAAGAATAGGAATCAGCACCTTTGTATCTAATTTTCTGATATCGCCATAACGAAGCATTAGTGATAAAGTTGACATCGTCTTGGCTATTTCATCAATAGGGACGTCGCCTGTTATGAAATTTTGCAATGCTTGAAACGCTTTTTCTAGTGCTTTTGGCATTCCGCAATAGAAGGCATCTTTCACTATCTCTGCCATTTCTGACAATGTTTTTGCACCTTCTATTCTTTGCATCAATTCAAAAGCTGTTGCAAATTCAATTGTATCTCCTTTTAAGATTGTTTCCACAATTTCAATTTCTGTTTCTGGTTTCCATTGTAAAATCCATTCTTCTGCCCAAGTTGTATTTTCTTGGCGATTCCCAATAAGTTTTGCAAACGAAATATTCAAAACTCTCAATTTATGAAAAAAGAACGAACGTTCCAAGTCCATAAATGCTAATTTTTCTGATTGAACCCTTAATTTTTCCCTCAAATCTAATTTTATTTCTGTCGCTGTTAATGAACGATATTTTTCAAGTTTCAATTCCTTCAATAAATTGTAAAAATCAGACTGTATTGATGTTTGAATAGCTTCCTTTGGAATACTTCCGATTTTTTTTCCAACTTCAACATTCGCCATTGCTAAAACTAGTTCTGAGTAGCTTCCGTGTGCCATACAAGTAATCGCTGCATCTTTTATATCCTTTAACGTCGGTATTTTCCCATCGTGTAAATTTGCCAATGAAGTTGCTAGATGAACTGCCTCGATAATTTGAGCTGACGATACCATATTTCCATTTTCTCTTTGATATTCTGCAATTTTACTTAAATACATATATGTCGCAAAAAATGGGTCTTCTTTTTCTAAACCATTCCACAAAAATTCATAATACCCTGGTGCCTTATTTCCAGCTCCATAATTTGAATAAGTCGATAGTTTATAATAAGAATAAGGCATTAACGTTTTTTTAGATTCTAATTTTGGTAATTTTTTAATTTCCTTTTCAGTTAAAATAAATTTGCCACTTTCTATTCCTTCAACATGAAAAGCCCCAACAACCATAGCAATCTCATCCATTTTGTAGCCTTCTTTACACACATCGGAAACGACTTTACACATGTACGACTCTCTAATAATGTTTTTCGCATCAGACACCGTATTTGATAAAGTCAATTCTCTCAAATGTTTTCCATAATCTCTCGCTCCACTGCGATATGCCTTGTAATCAGAAGCCTGTTCCATTACCCTTTCCCAAAATACTTCATCATCTGAATCTTCTGAATATTCATTAATTTTTCTATAAATGTAGGCATTCAAATTTCCCTCTGGATTCTCATCTAAATTTTTCTTTACACTTTCTACACCTAAAAAAATTGAAGACGGCAAATCACAAAATCTGCACTCTACTCCATTTTCCTTTGCCCACAAAATAGTTTGATATTCTGGTGAAAACTCTGCAAATGGATACACTATTGTCTGAATAGGCGCTTCTAAAGTGTAAGCCATTACGGCAATTGGCGGGACGATATTTTTTCCAGTAATTTCGCTAATAAGCTCATTGAAATCAGAAGGCCCTTCTATCAAAACAATTTTTGGCTGTATTTCATCTAAATAATCTCTCAAATAATGTGCTCCAGCTGGTGAAAAATGCCTAACTCCAAATATATTCGGTTTCACTTCATTTTGTTTTTTCATTTATTCCACCGCCTTTATTTAATAGCTTTGTTAAGTGCCTTACATTCTTTGTAAAGATCTAGCCATTCTGAACCTCGTTTTTTCATAATATTTTCTAAATATTCTTCCCAAATTTGCCCATCTTTACTATCTTCTTTTACTACAGCTCCCTGCAATCCTGCCGCCAAGTCATAATCTGATATCTCTCCATCCCCAAAACTTCCAGCTAACGCCATACTATTTGCTAAAAGTGAAATAGCTTCTGCAGTCGATAACACATTTGCAGTCGGCTTTATCTTTTGTCTTCCATCTAACGTAACACCTTGACGCAATTCTCTAAATACTGTACAAACTTTTTCAATAACTTCCTCTTCAGGCAATTTCGCATTTAAATCCAAATTTCCTGCAAGTTGCGTAACTCTACTTCTAACAATATCTATCTCTGCTTCAAGTGTATTCGGACTTGGTAACACCACAATATTAAAACGTCTCTTTAACGCTGCCGACATCTCATTAACTCCCTTATCACGAGTATTCGCAGTTGCAATAATAGAGAACCCTTTTTTAGCTGGAATTTCTACATTCAATTCAGGCACACTCATTCTTTTTTCTGACAACAAAGAAATCAACGCATCTTGTACTTCTGATGCACAACGAGAAATTTCTTCCACTCTAGCAATCGCCCCATCTTCCATCGCTTTATAAATCGGACTTGGTATCAATGCATCTTTTGTAGGCCCTTCTGCAATCAACATCGCATAATTCCAAGAATATCTAATCTGCTCTTCAGTTGTTCCCGCTGTCCCTTGAATAACTCGTGTCGAATCTCCATTTATCGCCGCCGTCAAATGCTCTGACAACCAAGATTTTGCAGTTCCCGGCTCCCCAATCAGAAGCAATGCCCTATCCGTAACCAAAGTCGAAATTGCAATCTCAACCAATCTTTTATTCCCAATATATTTAGGCGTTATCACTTTTCTTCCAGCTTTACCTCCACAAATATATGTCAACACTGACTTAGGTGACATTTTCCATCCAGTAGGTATTGGATTTTTTTCTGCCTTAATTAATGCATCAATTTCATCTTGAAACATCTGTTCCGCTGTTAATCTTTGTAATTCTTCTTTTTTAGCCATTTTTTACAACTCCTTCACTTTCATTCCATTATTTAACTTTTCTAGCCATTTTTCACATAAATTTATAGACATTCTTTTCATTTTTTTATCCATTTCAAATAATTCTTCAATTTGCTTTATTAATTCACTTTCAGATATAGGGACTTCATTTAAAATATATCCTATTGATCTTACTCTATTATGTAATTTAGGTGCTTTTTTTTCTATATCTATCTTTCCTTTAAGAAAATCCTTATAATCTGTCCATCCCAATTTATTTAAGAATGCTATATCATCATTGTAAGGAATACGAGAAAGAATAATATTATAGTAAAATGCTCCGTATTTTTCTTTCATTCCCTTTATATCTGGATTATATAAGCTCTTTAAATCTCTATGATATGAACTGTAATAATTCCAATTTTCATAGAAATCATCTTCAATATTAAAGATTATATTATACCATTTTTTATCAAAACCATTTAACTTTATTTTCATAACACTATAATCATTTATATTTTGCCAATATAAAATATATTCCTTATTTTCTTCATCATAGTGAATATGGAAAATTACATTAAATAATGTACTAAAATCCTCTTGAGCTTTAGCTTCTTCCTTATTTTTAGAAAGTTTATTATTAGCAAAGAATGTATGGAATAATTTTTTTATTCCTTTTTCATCTTTTCCTGCTCCTGCAAATTTAGAAAAATTCTTATATGTAGTTTCAGGTTTATCTTTAATAAGTGAAATTAAAAATTCTTGTTCTAAGAACTCTCCTTCATACTTTTTAGATAATTCTTTTATTAAATCTATAATTTCCTTATTTAAGTTAGCTACTATATAGTAACTTAAAATTCTTTTTATCTCATCTTTATTATAAGGATACAACTCTCTATAATAATCTAAATTTTTATTTATTTCTTTATTAAAACTAACTGAACATATTTTAGCAACTTCACTTTCAACTACTCTTCTTTCTTCTGCTGTCTTTAATGTCTTATTTTTTAATTCTACTATATATTCTTTAATAAAATTATTTAAATAATCTATTGCCCATTGTTGATTGGTAAATTGAAATGAATAAATATTGTCAAAAGGTTTCTTTTTAAAGAATTTATCCCATTCTTTTTCTGCTCTGCTATCATTCATCCATAATAAACTTACATAGGCTTTATTTTTTACACTACCCTTTTCTGTTTTTATTAAATCTAATATATAATCAATATTATCTTGGCAATATTTTAACTCACTTATCGCATTTTCCTTCATTTCCTTAGATCCATTCTCAATGCAATATTTGTAAAAATCATTTTCATCTTCTTTACAAATAGCTCCAATGATATCAAGCCTAGCAATCATCTCTCTTTTACCCTGCGGATTAAATCCATCTTTCAATAGAGGAACTATATCCTTATCTTTCTTCTTTAGTTCCCTTGTTATTCTATCTGCAATTCCAGAATATTTATCAGAAAGTCCATCTATCATATAGCTTTTCAAACGAAAATCATCAAACATTTCAGGACTTGTTTCAAAAGCATTTTCTATAATAGCTAATCTTCCTCCACCTGTACCTGTGAAAGCACTTACTATCTGACTTAACTCACTGTAATGAAGTTCTTGATAAAAATTTTCTTTTCCAGCAGTCGTTTCTATTTTTTGCAAATTATCACCTGAATAAGTTGTCGCTTGGGTACAAAGCACCGCATCAAGCAAAGCCAACAAATCTAAAAATAAATCACATTTATCTTCCTCATCGCCTTCAATCAATTTTTGCCCCATTTCATAAATTTGCTTAAATACTTTGGCAGCCGAAGCATATCCCTTCATTTGATCAACAGCTCTTTGCAAACGAAAATCATCTTTCACCAAATTTATCCCAACAATTGCCACATTTTCAAGCCTATTCTTCAATTCATATAACAGTTCTAAATTCATTTCTTCTCCTTCCTAAACTCATTCTAAAATCCAAAACGAATAATTTTATCATTAGTTACAATACTTTGTGCTTCAGCATAAATATTTCTACCTTCATAAAATAATTTTACGAACATCACTTGATTTTCCAAACATTCATTTGGCAAAAGTTCATAAAAATCCTCTGAAAATACCTTGTTTTTAGTATGCTTAAGTTCTATCATTCTTTCATTTTTATCAACTAAAATATACCTTTTCATATTTTCCTCTTTAACAAACATAATTTTTTCAAATTCTAGCAGTAAAGCCACTTCATTATTTGTCAAAATATTTTTAAGCTCATTTTTAGCTATCTTTACAGCCTGTTCTATATTTTGAGCATGCTTTTTTATCTTTTTACAACAAGAACTTTCAATCTTATCAAAACTAGCCGCATCCCATCTTATTCTCTTATTAACACCACCTGGATAAAAAGTCAATACAGGCACTGTCAATAACGAAAAGTTAGAATTTTCCTGCTTAATATATTTCATTGCCGAACGAGGTCTATAATTAGCAGTATATGACACTTCCCCACTTTCCAAGTCAATCCAGTATCCACAATCTCTAAAAATCTTACTAGCCTCATCATAATTTACTTCAAATGAAAGCTGCACCAATCTCGCATTTTCCTTTTTTAACCCCAAATCATTCAACTGAGTTAACTTCCATACGCCTCCTAAATCCTCATACAACGTATTATCTGTCAATTCTGGATCATTCTTTTCAAGTTGCTCATTCAAAAACTCTCTTCCTTTTTTCTCAATTGCCCTCAATTTTTTCAGACATTCTAAAGCTGTCTGATAATGTATCTTATCCTGATCCTCTTTATATGCCTGAATTTCCAAAAGTAGCCTTTGAAACAAAACTTGTGGTCCTGGCAAATAATAATCTCCCAATTGCTTTACAATATCTCTATACTCTGTAATCGAAATGCTTCCCATTGCAGAAAGTCCAACTTTTAATAATTGCGAACTTATTTTCTTTATCAGATCTAGCCCTTCAAGTTGCTTTTTAATTTTCTTTGTTCTAGCTGCTTTAGATGTCTTTGAGGGAGATTTCTTTTTAGTTTCCTTTTCCTCATTTGCCTTTTTAGCCTTCGATTTTTCCTTTTTTTCTCTCTTTGCTAAAATATCTTCTGGTATTTCACACTCCTCAAATTTTTCTTCTTTCAATATCTCAAATAACAAAGCTAATCCATGCTTACAAGGAAATTGTCTGCTTGGACAAGTGCATCGTGCAACAGGATTTTCCTCATCAATAAAATCTACCGAAACCGTATAATTCGATTTTCCACTTCCTTTACATTCACCCATATACAAAGTATCATCAGCAGAACGCCATAATCTCAAAAATGCCCCTTTATCGCAAAGTTTTTTTGCATTTGAAATTGCCGAAGCATTCGGAGCCATAGCAATAATCCTGCTCTCTTCTAATTTCTTCACAATATAAACCTCCTTTATTTTTGTTAAAAATTTACTCGATTTTTTATTCAGATTTTTAATTCGTTTAGGTTTATTATATCATAATTTTTTTATAAACTAAACTCTATTTAAAATTATATTTCATAATATTCCTCAATATTTATTTTAATTATTTCAAAATAAGTATTAAGTTTAATCTACTAAAAAGATTTATAGTGAAATTATTATCTAAATAAAAAATAGTATCAATTCTAAAAGAACTTAAATATATTTTTACTAAACAAAAAATCGTTGCTTTTTATCACAACGATTATTTTAAATATTTTATTTTAATAATTATATTCCTGAATTATTTTTCCATCTTCTCCATACTCTTTTTGCAAAAATATTTTTCCATTTTCTAAATGACTTTCCATTTCCAATTTTCCAGTCTTAGAATTATATCTCCAGATAATTCGCGTTTTATTAGCCAAACTTTCTTTTTTTACAATTTCTCCTGTATTTATATCATATATTTCATAATATTCCACATAATCTTTAAAATCATCTGGATTACTAAATGGATGAAAATTATTTTTCTTTCTCAAAGTAGATTTTCTATAAAGTTTTCCATTATCATAATATTCTTCCATTTCTCCAACTGGTTTACCGTTCTTATAATTTAATTTTAAAGAATTTTTATTACCAAATCCAAAAGATTTATCAACATACATTTCCCCAACAGGTCCACTTTGATTATATTGTGCAGAGAATTTTAATTTGCCAGTTTTTGAATCTCTTGCTTCAAATTTTACCATTCTTCCATTTTTTATTTCAAAAGTTAATGTTCCAGAAATATCCAAATCATCAACATAAAGATATCTCAATATAAATACTCTAAACGAAACATTCGTGTTTTCACATGTGTAAATACCATTTTTAAAAGGAATATTTGTTTTTCCAGTATATGGATTAAATTTTTTCTTACTATCTCCACCTTTAAAATATTTACAAACTTCCAAAGTCTGGTTATCTGTATTACCAAATATAACTATTGAACTAAATAAAAGAAGAAAAAGAAAAATTATTTTTTTCTTAAACATTAAATCTAAAGAACATAACATCCCCATCTTGCACAATATACTCTTTCCCTTCAAGCCTCATTGCACCTTTCTCTTTAGATCCATTCCATCCATTTAGCTCAATAAATTTATCAAACGAAACAACTTCTGCACGAATAAATCCTTTTTCAATATCCGTATGAATTTCACTAGCTGATTTTTGTGCATTTGTTCCTTGCTTAATTGTCCAAGCTCTGACTTCCTTCACTCCAGCCGTAAAATATGTAATTAATCCCAATAATTTAAATCCAGCACGAATTAATCTATTTAAACTTGGCTCTTTAATTCCAAGTTCATCAATAAACATTTGTCTTTCCTCTTCATCTTCAATTTCGATTAATTCAGCCTCCACTTTTGCCGAAAAAGTCACAACTTCGCTGTCATACTGTTTTGCAAATTCCCTAACTTTTTTTACATAGTCGTTTTCAGTCCCGCTTGTCAAGTCATCTTCAGAAATATTTGCCGCAAACATCATTGGTTTTACTGTCAAAAATTGATAAACTTTTATTAATTCTTCTTCCCTTTGAGTAAATTCTAAAGTTTTTAACAATTTAAATTCTTCCAAATGTGCCTTACATCTTTCAAGAACTGCAAGTAATTCCTTTCCTTCAGCGTTTCCGCCACGAGCCAGTTTCTGGTTTTTCTGAATTGCTCTTTCAACAGTTTCCAAATCAGCAAAAATAAGTTCCGCATTGATTGTTTCAATATCTCTAATTGGATCGACGCTTCCTTCCACATGAATAATGTTGTCATCGTCAAAACATCTTACAACTTGACAAATTGCAGCTGTATTTCTAATATTTGACAAAAACTGATTCCCAAGCCCTTCTCCTTTAGAAGCACCTTTCACAAGCCCTGCAATATCCACAAATTCAACTGTCGCTCCAACCGTTCTCTCTGGATTAATGATTTTTTCTAATTCTTTTAACCGTGGATCTGGTACACTCACAAGCCCCACATTTGGTTCAATTGTCGCAAACGGATAATTTGCCGCTTCTGCATTTTGTGTCTTTGTTATCGCATTAAACAATGTTGATTTTCCTACATTTGGTAATCCTACAATTCCTATTCCTATCATTCTTTTTTGTTTCCTCTCTTCTTTTTTATAATTTTTCCAAAATTTTTATCAATTTCCACTTTTCCTTGTCTGTTGCCTTAAACAAATAGGAAATATCATAAATCGGCACAATCTTAATTTCTCCATAAAAATCAAATACTTTCCCAACTAAATCCTTTATATCCTCTTTCTCATCATTTTCCAAAAGCGACCTAGTCGCCCTTTCTCCAACTGTTACAATATATTTGGGATTTATCAAGGCAATTTGCGTTATCAAAAACTCATTGCATTGCAAAATGCTTTCCTGCTCGATTAAATTCCCATGAGAACTGCATTTTGTAAGCGTTGTAAAGTAGCATTTCTTTAAATCTAGCTTTGAATATTCCAAAAATCTTTTAAAATATTTTCCATTTTTGTCATTAAGAAGCTGCTGCTTTATATCCTCTTCCTCACTTACGCTATCCAATACAAACAGTACCTCTGCCTTTTCATTCCCTTCTCCAACAATCGGATTAATTCGAGTTTTTTCCAAGATACATTTAGTGCAAATATCGATTTCCAATTTTAAGTCATTCCACATAACTTTTCCTTTATTTATTTTTTATATTTTATAAATTCCCGTTCCTTCTTCATCAATAATTTCAATTTCCAAATGACTTTTATTTTCACGCTCCAAAATCTCATATAGCGAATTATACGCCAATTCAGGCGTATTGTTGTCTTTACTTATATGCATCAAATAAATTTTTTTCAATTTTTCATTAAGTACTTGAGCGATTAATTTTGATGCTTCTGCATTTGATAAATGACCATTTCTACCCTTTACACGATTTTTAAGTTCCCAATGATAAGGTCCTGTCATCAGCATATTATAGTCATAATTACTTTCTAGCACGATTACGTCACTATTTTTCAAATTTTCCTTAATAATATTGTTCACGCAACCAACATCACTCGCATAAGATAATTTTTTCCCTTCATACTCAAACGTATACCCTAAGCATTTTTTAGCATCGTGCATCACTTCAAAATTATTAATTACACAATTTCCGATTACAGTTTTGTCTTCCCTTATAAAATTTAAATTCTTTTTATCAATTTTTCCAATTTTTTCTTTAATAACGCCATAAGTCATTTCATGAAGATAAATTGGAATGTCATATTTTCTCGAAACAACTCCAAGTCCCTGAATATGGTCAGAATGTTCATGAGTTACAAATATTCCCGTTATATCTTCAATTTTTTTTTCAATATTATTTAATTTTTCTGCAATTTTCTTTCCACTAAACCCTGCATCCACCAAAAATTTTTTATTCCCCATCTCAATATAACTGGAATTTCCGCTGCTTCCACTTCCCAAACTTGAAAATTTCATTATTTTCCATTCTTCTTTCTAACTGAATTTTTATTTAACCCCCAAACTTCCCCCTTTTAAAATTCTCAAATTTTAAATATTTGGCGAAATAGTTCCCTTCACTTCATCATAGACCCATCCGCCTTTCCTATCTTTTTTTATTACGATTCTATTACTTTGCTCCCTATCATTCTTTATGCTTTCAGGAATTTCATAAATTTTTTCACTTCCATAAAAAGTTTCAAAATTATATTTCCCATCTGCACTTTTCACACTTCTAAGGTTATCTTCAAGCCCTGCCAATTTAGGATTTGCACCTGTTACTTCCTTAAACTTTTTTACTGCATTTTGCAATTTCACAGTTTCCACTTGAATATCTGCAGTTATAAGTTTATCAATCTTTCTTGAAAAAAGTATGATAACATTAAAAATCGCAATAATTAAAACTATAAGAAAGACTATCCCACGAAAAACAATCTTTCTAGTTATTTTTGCCCTATTATTCCCATAATAATAATCATTATCGAAAGCCATTTTCTTAAATGAAATTTAAAAATTTCATGTTCTCCCTTCTAAAAACTATTTTTTATTCTTAAAAATTGACGGTCTTACAATTACTTTTACCTGCTTTGGAATTTCTAATTTTATTTTTAATGGTCCTCTTTTAACATTGATCCATCCAAGTCCAGCAATTGCCAGTTCCTCATTTTCTTCAATTTCCACTTCGCAATTTACAAATTCATTTTTGAAATAATTTTCCTTTTCACTCTCTTGTAAAATTTCAAAAAAACTCCCATTCAACAAATCTTTCACTCTTTCCTCACGAGTTACATGGAATTTTACACTTTTTGAAGTATAAGCAGAAAAAATCGGCTTACTTCCACTTTCCAAAAGCTCATTGCCCAGCACTTTAAATCTGCAAAAAGCATCAAACATAAATACTTGATTTTCTTCCAGTTTAAAAGTCTTTCTTGAAATTTCCCCAGCTGGTACAAGTTTCAATCCACTTTCTGCACTAATAAAGTCAGAAACTCTTCCATCTGGAATAAGACCAGGCGTATCAATTATCGTAATTTCACTATTTGGAATTTTATTATTAATTGATTTTAAAGTTGTACCTGAATATTTTGAAGTTGTTATTCTATTATTTCCCAAAAGTAAATTTATAACCGAAGATTTTCCAACATTTGAAACTCCTAGAACTGTTGCCTTAACATTTTTATTTGGAAAAATATTTTTAATTTTTCTAATTATCCCATTTATTCCGTATTTGCTTTTAGCACTAATAAAGGCAATATCATCAGGCACTATATCCTCTTCAGCAAGCCTATCCTTTATCCAGTTTGAAATCTCTGCTGGATGTATAAAATCAGGCATAAGATCAATTTTATTAACCAAAATTATTGATCTATAATCCCTCAAAAAATCCAAGATTTCTTCAGTAAAGGATCCTTCAAAGTCAATAATATCAAAGATTGGCAATATTATATCTGATTTTTTTACACTTTCACTTACTTCCTTCAAATAATCCTCTCTGCCAAAATTATTCACAAGATTTTCTCCATAATTCTTAATCTTAAAACATCTTTGACAAAGCAAATTATCATGCATCAAAAATTTTTCTTCAGGAACATACCCCTCCTTATTTTTATCTTCAAACTGCAGTTCAATTCCACAGCCAATACATTTTTTTTTAATCAAAATTTCCTCCTACTTTCTTTTTTCATTAGTTATTTATAAAAGTTTAAAAATTATGATAAACACTGTATTTTTATATCTAATTTTTTATCTTCGTTCTCGCTCTTTATCATTTTTAATAAAATAAAAATTAACGTCCGATAACATAATTTTTTATTTTAAAAAAATAACAATTCCTAATTTTATATTAATTTTAGTTCCCAAAGCAAATTTATTCTTTAGCTAGTGGATGTGTACTCATATAAATATCCCGCAACAAGGATTTGCTCACGTGTGTATAAACTTGTGTTACAGCAATGCTGCTATGCCCTAAAAGCTCCTGCAGATATCGAATATCCACACCATTATTTAAAAGTTCCGTTGCAAACGAATGTCTAAACACATGCGGTGTTATTTCCTTTTCTATTCCAGCCTCATGTGCATGTGCTGAAATCAGCCTTCTAAGTGAACGTGTCGTCAATTTTTTCCCTTTACTGTTTACAATAAGCACTTCCCTAGTATAATTAGCATACTGCTTCTTTTTTTCTTCAATATATTTTATAAGCCACTTTTTCGCATTTTCGCTAAAAAAAGTAATCCGTTCCTTGGTGCCCTTTCCAATAACCCGAATTTCCCGTTCTTCAATATCAATTATAAATTCACTTAAATTAATAAGTTCAATTGAACGAAGCCCGCTGGAATAAAGCAGTTCAATAATCAATCTATCACGAATTCCAGTAATTTTTTCTGTGCTTATAACGTGCCTTAATCTGTTTAAATCATCTCGATTAATCACATTTGGTAATTCCTTTTCAAATTTCGGAACATTTATATAAGAAGCCTTATTTGTTTCAATAACTTTTATTTCTTGAAGATACTTGAAAAATGTCCTTAGTGCTGAAATTTTCCTATTTATGCTTCTTTTAGAAACAGGCTTTAATTTTGCTTTTTTATTGGAAGTTTTCGTATCTTTTGTATTTTCATCTTTTTCAAGCCTTTTAGGAGAATTTAAATAGGCAATAAATGATCTGAAAGTCATCATTTCAATTTCCTCAAAATTATGAATTTCTTCATATTCCTCAAGATACTCCATAAACTGAAGCAAATCTCGCCGATAACCTCTAATTGTATTGAAACTCTTACCAAGAATAACTTCTTCATAATATAAAAATTTATCTACATACATCACAAGATTTTCATTTTTTCTAATTTCTTGTACATCTTTATTATTTTTTTTCGTCAATTCATCATTTATAACATCTTCCATTTAAATTTCTCCAATTTTAAAAACTCTATTTTATAGTAAAACTGATTTAAAATCAAACTCAAATCCTAAACTTAGTATGATTTTTAACAGTTCAACAATTTTGGTTAGGTTCCAATATAGTTATAAAAAAGCAAAAGATTATAAACTAAATAATTTATCAAAAGCATTTTTTGAAAGCTCTATAAATTTTAAAAGTTCAGCTTGTGTAAACGTTGCTTCTTCTCCTGTTCCCTGCAGCTCGATAAATTCTCCCTTGTCATTCATTACAATGTTCATATCCACATCAGCCCTTGAATCCTCTTCATATTCCAAGTCAAGGAGCAATTCGTTATGAACTTTTCCAACACTTATTGCCGCAACTTTTGATTTTATCGGAATCTCCTTTAGTTTCCCCTGATCAATCAACTTTTCAACTGCCAGTTCCAAAGCAAGATAAGCACCTGTTATCGAAGCTGTTCTTGTTCCACCATCAGCCTGAATTACATCACAGTCGATCATTACCGTTCTTTCTCCCAGCTTTTCCAAATCTATTACTGCTCTCAATGCCCTTCCAATTAAACGCTGAATCTCCATAGTTCTTCCGCCAAGTTTCCCTTTTGCAGATTCCCTTTGAACACGTGTATGCGTTGCTCTTGGAAGCATACTGTATTCAGCAGTTATCCATCCAGAATTTGTTCCTTTTAGCCATCTTGGAATTTTATCTTCAATTGTAGCATTACAAATAACTTTTGTGTTCCCAAATTCAATTAGAACTGAACCTTCTGGATGAATGATATAATTTTTAGTTACTTTTACTTCTCGCATTTCATCATTTTTTCTGTTATTATTTCTCACATTTTCTCCTAATTTTTAATTTCTAATTATTTTCCCTTATAAAGTGGAAATTTTTCAGTTAATTTAAAAACTTGTTCTTTTACTTGGGCAATTTTTTCGCTGTCATTTATATTTCCCAAAACTGTCAGTATAAATTGTGCCACTTGTCTTGTTTCATCTTCCTTAAATCCACGAGTAGTAATCGCAGGCGTTCCCAATCTTATTCCACTTGTAACAAACGGTTTTTCAGGATCATTTGGAATAGCATTTTTGTTACAAGTTATTCCAGCTTCTTCCAATTTTGCTTCAGCTAATTTTCCAGTAACTCCCATTGGACGTAAATCTACAAGCATTAAATGGTTGTCAGTTCCTCCACTTACGATTCTAAGTCCACCTTTTACCAGTTCTTCAGATAAAACTTTTGCATTTTTTGCAACTTGTTCCTGATATTTTTTGTATTCAAGACTAAGTGCTTCTTTAAATGCAACTGCTTTTGCTGCGATTATATGAACCAATGGTCCTCCTTGTATTCCAGGAAATATTGTCTTGTCAATTTTTTTAGCAATTTCTTCATTGTTTGTCAAAATTACTCCACCACGAGGCCCTCTTAATGTTTTATGAGTTGTAGAAGTTACCACATCTGCATATTCCAATGGATTTGGATGAAGTCCAGCTGCAACAAGTCCAGCAATATGAGCCATATCCACCATTAAATATGCCCCAATTTCATCAGCAATTTCTCTAAATTTTTTAAAGTCTATTATTCTTGAATAAGCACTTGCTCCAGCAACTATCATTTTAGGCTTCTCTCTTAATGCGATTTCTCTTACTGCTTCATAGTCAATTAGTTCTGTTTCAGGATTTAATCCATATTCCAGCCCAATATAATTTTTTCCAGAAAAATTAATTTTATAACCGTGAGTCAAATGTCCACCAGCACTAAGACTCATTCCCAAAATTTTGTCCCCAGCATTAAGCAATCCAACATAGACTCCCATATTTGCTTGAGATCCAGAATGTGGCTGAACATTGGCATATTTTGCCCCAAATATTTTTTTCAATCTTTCAATCGCAAGACTTTCCACTACATCAGCATTTACACATCCTCCATAATATCTTTTCCCAGGATAACCTTCCGCATATTTATTAGTAAATACAGAACCAGCCGCTTCCATCACAGCCTTTGAAACAAAATTTTCAGATGCTATAAGCTCAATTCCCTCTTCCTGTCTTTTTTCTTCTTCCGATATCGCATTATACACTTCCAAATCAACATCTTTTATATAACTCATCTTAATCTTCCTCCTGTTTTTTATTTAATATTAACTGCCCTATCAAAGTTTATAATTTATTAAAAATAATTATAATATTAGTTATCTATTTTATAACTTGTATTTTTCTATAATTATAATAAAGAGCTTTTACTAAATCATATTCAAATGGAGAATTTAAATCTCCATATTTTATACTAAGCATAGAACGTGCATTTAATCCAGTTACAGCTGGTCTTACAAATCCATAAACATTTTTATCAAAGACTCCTGTATCAAAAAATAATTTTTTTTCTGCAGCACCTCTTACTGCACCTTCTATCGCTGAATCTGCCATACTTCCAACTGTATCTCTAAGAGTACTTGGCCCTAATCCCGGCAAAACAAGGAAAGAACCTGCTCCTATTCCATAATGTCCTAAAGTATCTCCCATTGTTTCAGAATCACGCTTCATTCCAATATTTTTAGCAACATCAGTCACTCCCAATAATCCAACAGTTGAATTTACAACAAATCTTCCAAGTGCATTTGCCGCTTTTCCAGGTTTTAATTGTAAAATTGAATTTACAAATGTCGGTATTTCACTAAAATTACTATAAAAATTTGAAATCCCTTTTCTTATTGGACTGGGAACGACTGAGGCGTATATACGTGAAGCTGGATAAGCTATTTTTCTATCAAACTGTGTATTAAAAGCATACATTCTTCTATTAAACGGCTCCATTGAATCATTTATTCCAGTCAGCTGAAAAACTTGACTTGATATAATATAATCCTCATCCAACTCTTCTAAGTTCTCTGCCAATACTCCATAACCATCTTGTTCAAAGGCAATATATTTATTTGTATCAGGTTTATTCTTCTTCGTTTCTATATTCGTCTTTTTAACTAGACCAATACTTTTATCAGGTGTATACGGTGTTTTTCCATCTACAAATTCAATAAAAAGGCTATCATCTGCTTCTTTATTACTTTCTTCCAAAAACATCACAGTATCTTCATTTTTTATTTCCATTAGTTCAGCTTGTCCAACCACTGCAACAGCAAACATGGCTCCAAGTATTAATAATTTATTTTCCCTTGCCATAATCTAATTTTCCTCCAATTTATTTACCATCAAATTTGCCACATCCTTATGCCAAAGAACTCCTGTATGACCTCCAAATGGTATTAACACTCTATTTGAAAATGTTTTTCTTATATAATTCAAATCTTCTTCTGCAAGCAAAATATCATCTGTTGAAGTAATAAATATAATATTTTTATTATTTCTATTAATAAAATCCTGACTATTTTTTAAGTCAAATTCATTTATAAAATCATTAAAATCAAGATTAGGATTTTTATATTTTTTCAAATATGGATATAAAATTTCCTTTGCATATTCATCAAATGAAACTGATAATCCCTCTCTAAATTCATTAGACACAGAATCAAATCTCTTGTATGATTTTTTATCTGAAAGTCTTCCCACAGCATTATGCCCGCTAAATACTTCCCCCGCAAAAGTCATATTTGCCGAATAAAATCTAAATAACAGTCCTGTAAGCATTTCAAAGTCCTTTTCTCCAAGCCCTACTTTTCCTAATGAAGTCGTCAAATTTGAAAACTCAATATCTTTTATTTGTATTGATTTATCGTACATAAGTCTACTAAATATAGTATCCATATATTTTTCTAGACTTCTAGCATCATAAACTCCATTTTTTACTAAGAATCCATCTAATTTCTGTGTTGCTGTCAAAATACTAATTGGCGAATTTAATAAAAGAGACTTGTCAATTCCGATTCTTCTGTTATTTTTTTCATCCATTTCATGAACCAGCAATGACTGAAACCCACCTAAACTATAACCTCCAATATAGATTTTATCAACTTTCATCCCATCATTTTTTTCTTTAGAAATAGCTTGCTGTATCAAGCTATACATCTGATTAGTCTCATCCTTTATATAGCCTGCATACACATTTTTACTTTGACTTACAATATAAGGCATTGTTGTAGGCGAGCTAAAGGCAATAACATTGTATCCTCTGTCATAAAAAACATTTGCCAAAAAAAGTGACATTCCACTGTTATAAACTGAACCTGTCCCCGAAATTATAATCATAAGCGGTGCTTTTTTCCCTTTTTGAGTCCACACGCCATATTCATAATCCTTCCACTGTCTTAATATTTCAGGAATTTTTTTTGTTGTTGTAAATTTTCTAACTTTTGGTCCTTTTGGATTTTTAAATTTATACTGCTGCTCTGCAGGCGTTCCAAGAACCGTTGCCAGTATGGCACTTTCCTTGTATGGATAATCACTTGCAATCTGTGACACATCTGTTTCAGCAAGCCCAATAGCCGAAAATACAAGTATTGTTACTAGACCCAATATTTTTTTTAACATATTCCCAATTATGCGAAAACTTTTTCACATTTCTCCTTTCCAATTTTAAAAAATTATACTTTTTATTTACTTATATTTTATCAAAAATATCAAAAAATTTCCAGTAAAAAAATTTATTTACACATCCACTGAAACAATCTTAGTTTCACCAATCTCTTTATTCATCGTAACTCCATACAGCCTATGTGATCCCTTCATCGTTTCCTTATTATGAGTTATAAGAATAAACTGTGACTTATTAATAAACTGATGCAATAATTCAATAATTTTTTTCGTATTTTTTTCATCAAGTGCAGCTTCAATTTCATCAAAAAACGTAAATGGACTCGGCTTAAACATAAAAATTGCCATTATAAACGAAACTGCAAGCATTGATTTCTCACCACCTGAAAGTAAAAGCAATGTCTGCTCGGGCTTATTTTTATATTTTACACTCAATTCTAAACCAGTCGTAAGCAAATTATCAGGATCTGTCATTTTCAGCATTCCCTTAGCACCATTTAAAATTGTTTCACACATATATCGAAAGTTTTCATTTATTTGATTATAAGCCATAAAAAACTTGCTTGTAACTTCCTCTTCAATTTCTCTAATAAATCCAAGCAATGATTCTCTGCTCTCAAGTAAATCCTTCTTCTGTGTCACAATATTCTGATACCGCTTATTTTCATGTTCATATTCCTCTATCGAACCCATATTTACTGCCCCAATATTCATACGGTCTTTTTCATCCAAAGCTAATTTTCTTTTTGCTTCTATAAGCTCTTCTTCACTGGCAATTTCAAAATATTCTTCATCATTTAAAATTTCATCATTCTCAAGTTCCTTAAATTCTGAAGTCTGAAACTCAAGTTCGCTGTTATTTCTAGTAATTTTCTCAATTATTTTTTCATATTCATTTTTATATTTTAGAATATTCATTTCAATTCCCTTGATTTCGGCAATTAATTTTCTTTCACTTCCTTCAATTTCCTGAATTTCCTTTTCTATTCCTTGAATCTTATCAAAAATATTCTCTCTATTTTTTTCCTCTTCCCCAATTTCGGACTTCATATTTGAAATTTTATCCATCAATTCGCTTCCAAGCAAATCCTTCCTTTTCTCAAATTCAATTAATTCAGCCTTTTCCTTCAAAAGTTTCTTATAATCAGCCTCAATTTCTCCAAAACGATTTTTATTATTATCCGTTCGGACTTTCAAAACTTCATATTCCTTATCTGCCACATTTAATTTTTGAATAGATTCATCAATATTTTCAAGTTTTTTTAATTCTTTATTCAAATTTTCCATTTTTAAATTATTCTCTTTAATGCACTTTTCAATATTTTGAATCAATTCCAGATTTTCCTTTATCTTCGTTTCTTTCTCTAAAATAAACTTCCCGCTTTCAGAAATTTCATAATTCAAAGTATTAATTTCCCGCTGTTTTCGACTAAATCTAATACTGAAATCATCATAACTTTGATTAAACGACTGATAATCATTTTTAAAATTCTCAAATAATTTTTCTTCCTCTTCCTCTTCCTTTCTTATTTTTTCGATTTCTAAAACAACTTCCGATAATTTTTTTTCAAATTTATCAAAATTCTCCTTATTTTCCTCAATCTCACCTTTCAGATACTTCAGTTCCTTTTTCCTTTCCAAAATCTCATCCTTACCCTTAAACGAATGACCGCCAGTCATTCTCCCACGAGAAGTAATAATATCCCCCTCAAGTGTAACAATCCTGTCATTAAACCCTTTTTTCAAAAGCTGTGTTCCAACTTCCAGATTTTCTACAACAACTGAATTTCCATAAACAAACTGAATAACTTTTTCTATATTTTTATTTACAAATTTTGCATCAACTTTCACAATATTTCTTGCAAAGTCAATAATTCCATTTTCCCCCTTTGTATTTGAAACAAGATTCTGAATTTCCTCCTGCGACATTTTATTTTGAAAATCATTTTTTGGAAAAATTTTCTCAATAATTGGCAAATCCTCATTCATCTTTGAAACTCGAATATTTTCAACTGGCAAAAACGAAGCCCTTCCAAGTTTTTTCCTTTTTAAAAGCTCAATGCATCTCTTACCAATTTCGCTATCCTTAACAACAATATCCCGGAACATTCCTCCAGACAAAGTCTGTACTGCTTCTTCAAACCCTGCTGGAACATCAATTAAATTAATAAAAGCTCCAATCACTCCATCAATTTTTTCATTCAAAATATGTTTCACGCTTTGGTTAAAAGTCTCATTTTTCTCAATTGCATTAGCAATAGCCTCTTGCCTAACCTTAAAATTTTCTAGTTTATAACTAGCTTCATTTTTTTTCTTATTAATTTCTGAATATTCTTTTCTCAATACATCTATTTTTTCATTAAATTTCTGAATTTTCTGTTCCCTTTCAAATTTCTGCTTTTCCTTTTCTGATTTCTGCATCTCATAAGCCTTTTTTTCCTGACTTATTTTATTGAATTCATCTTCCAAGTCCATCTTTTCAGCAATTTGTCTTTTATTCTCATTCTTAGCCCCAAAAACTCTTTTTCCTAAATCCTCATTTTTTCCAGCAACTTTAATCTTATCCACTTCAAAATCAGAGTTCTTTTGTGTCCGTTCTCTCAATTCACGCGTAATCTCATCACTTTTCTTTTTTACATCCTTAACTTTAGCTTCTAATTCAATTTTTTCCTGTTCCTTTTTAGCCAGATCCTTTGTAATAATCTCAAGTTCACTTCTAGAATTATTCAAAATTTCCTCTTTTTCAGCAATATCCTTTTCTAAAATATTCTTTCTTTTAGTCTTCTCGTTGGCTTCTGTTTCCAAATTGGAGTTTTGATTCATCAATTTTGAATATTCTTCTTTTAAAAATTCCAGATTTTTAAAGTTTTCACTATTTTCACTTTTTAGATTTTCCAGATTTTTATACAAATTTTCCCTAAATTCATTTGTTTTTTCAAGTTCATCCTGCTTTTCTGAAAAATTCTTTTCATTTTTTTTCAGTTCTTTCTGCATTTCCTGACTTTTTTCCTCATATTCATATTTTAACGAACTCTTTTCATTGACATTATATTCTAGAACCATAAATCGCTGCACATCAATTTTTTTTGTATAGTCCCTAAAAAGCCTTGCTTTTTCCTGTTCCTTTTTCAAATAATCAACCCGCAGTTTCAAGTCCTTTTCCACATAATCAATTTTTTCAATTTCATTTTTCAAATCCTGCAGCTTTTTCTCAGAATCCTCCTTCTCAATCTTAGCTCTTTTTACTCCAGCCGCCTCTTCTATAATTTCCTTCAATTCCTTTGACGAAGAACTAATAATTCTCTCCACACGTCCTTGCCCAATTATCGAGTAGGCCTGCTTTCCAATCCCAGTATCCATAAAAAGATTATGAATATCTTTAAGCCTAGACTTTTTATTATTTATCAAATACTCATTTTCTCCAGTCTTAAAAATCCTTCTCGTAATTTTAACTTCCGAAAAATCAATATCCAAGTATCTATCTCCATTATCAATAATTAGGCTAACCTCTGCCATAGACTTTGGCTTTTTATTCTTCCCACCAGAAAAAATAATATCCGAACTCTCCTTTGCCCGTATATTTTTATAACTCTGCTCTCCCAAAACCCACAGAATCGCATCCAAAATATTGCTCTTTCCACTCCCGTTAGGTCCAACAATGGAAGTAATCCCGCTATCAAATTCCACAATAGTCCTATTTGCAAACGATTTAAATCCAGTCAGCTCCAATGCTTTTAAGTACATCTTCTTCTCCTATTTTTTATTCATTTTAAAAGCCTATAAAATCTATTAATACAGTTTTTTTAATTTTTTACAGTTTCTCTATTTTCTATCTTCCTTTTCCAAAAATTACAATTGTAATTGTCTTTAACAATATTTTCATATCGAAAATAATGTCATGATTTTTTATATAAAACAAATCATACTGCAATTTTCTGTAGGCATCCTCAACACTTGCTCCATAAGGATACATAACCTGTGCCCAGCCAGTAAGCCCCGGTTTTACAGTATGTCTTAAGTTATAGTACATAATTTCCTTTTCCAACTGCTTTATAAAAAACTCTCTTTCTGGACGTGGTCCCACAAAGCTCATCTCTCCACGTAGCACATTCCACAGTTGCGGTAATTCATCAATCCTTGTAAGCCGCATGAATTTACCAAATTTTGTAACACGATTGTCATTTTTGGTAGCCCATTTTGGTCCATCCTTTTCCGCATCAGTTGTCATTGAACGAAATTTCACTATCTTAAACGGCTTGTTTCCTTCTCCAATTCTTTCCTGTATAAAGAATACTGGCCCTTTTGACTCCAATTTTATTATTATAGCCGCAACAATCATAATCGGAATTACACAAATCCCAATTAACAGTGCAAAAATTATATCAAGAATCCGTTTTGCCTTTAAATTGAAACTGTTATAGTAAATTTCAAAACCTGTATTTTCCAAAAACCATTTTGGGCTCAAGTTTGAAACTGGCAATTTATTCTCATACATTTCATAAAATTCCAAGTAATTATAATACTGCATTCCATTAAGTTTATACTGTAAAAGTTTATCCACAAGTTTTGTATCATATAAAAGATTACTTGTAAAATCCACAATTATATCAACTTTTTTGTTTTCACAAAGATTTAACAATTTTTTTGTTAGAATGTTTATATCTTTCTTTTCTTTTAAAAAGTCTGATAATTTATATTGGCTGTCTTTTTTGATACTTTCCAGCAAATCATCTGTATATCCATTTTCTCCAACAAATACGATTTTTTTCTTTTCAGCCAGCCCAATCATTACAATATAACGATATATAATTTGAAACATTGTGAGCAGCCCAAACAAAATTATTGCTTCATTCAAAAGAAATACTTTTAAAAATTTTGTAATCATCACAAGAATAAAATTAATTGCAATTATAATCACAATATCTCGCAACTTATATCTTCCTGTCATATTATAAACATTCGCTACATAATAAATTACCATCGAACAAGCAATTACAACCACATTTGTAAAACCAAGTCCACGATTTATAAGCAGTAATCCCACTAAATATACCGTAATTGTCAATATTCCAAATAAATAAGAATAATTTTTTTTCATTCCACGTACAGCCATCTTAAATTACACTTCCTTTTTTATTTTTTCTTTAATAATAAATTTATCTAAACAAAATCTTCCCACTAAATAAATAAAATTTTCAAATCATAAATTTAATATATTTTATTATTTCCAGCTTTTCTCCTTTCTTCTATTCATCTCATATTATCTATAAAATTCAATTAATCCACTATTCTTAATCTTCCTCAATCTTTTTACCACAAATCCTTAGTTGTCATAAAATATTATTCCTTTTTGTAACATTTTCTATTTATACCAGTTAAAATATTATACAGTATTTTTAATATTTCACTTGTAAAAAAAGATAATGCAAATACTATTACAAATGCAGTAATTATATATAAAAAATAATTCATTCTGGATTTTAATATTCTTTCACAAAAAAATAAAAAAATTGGATGAATTAGATAAATATCATAGGTTTTCGCTGATATAGATTTTACAATACTTTTTACTTTTGGAAAAACTTTTTCTCCATCAAAAATATTTACAAAGAAATCATAAAGCAAAACTGCGGATATAAATACACTAATTGAATGATAATCATAAAAATAGTCAAAAAACTTTCCACTTGATTTTGTAAATATATACGTTAAAAAGACAGTTAATACAACTGCTATAAAAAAAATCGTGTATTTTTGCCATTTTTTCATATTCAAAGGTTTTTCTGCGAGCAGATAGCCAATCAAAAAGTAGCCGAGGTATTGCCCAACTGGAGAATATACTTTTATATTTTTCTTAAAAATCACATTTAGAAATGGTACTAAAACCATAAATATTATCCATATAAAAACTAGATAATTAATGCTTTTTCTCTCAATTTTTACCATAACTTTTCGTAAAAATGGCGTTATCAGATAAAGTGACAATATCATATAAATGTACCACAAATGATAGTAAACTTTACCTTGAAAAAAACTTGAAAAGAAATTATGGTAACTTTCTTTCTGGAAAAAAATTGAAATTATAGTCTTATAAGTTGATTTTCTAAAAAAAACTGAGAATAATTCATTATCTTTCACATCTTTAAAAATTATTGTAAATATAAAAAAAATAACAGAGTATATAAAAAATTTTGGAATAATTTTTATAAATCTCTTTTTAAAAAATATCTTTACATCTTCATCTTTTCTCAACAAAAAAAATCCACTAACCATAACAAATATGGGTACGCATATTCTGCTAAGAGAATCTATGACATTTGCCATCATCCATCTATTTCCAGATATTTTACCATAACCATATAATTCACTTGCAACAATATGAATAAATAAGACCATAATAATTGCAATACATTTTAAAATATCAAAGTTAAAAAATCTGTCCTTAGTTTTTACCATTTATAAATCTCCACATTTATGAAATTTTTTTAATAGAAATATAAATAATTTTACCATAGTTTAAGGTAATTTTCAATTGTTTTTCCTTTTTCAAATTTTATCTATTGTAAAAAATTAAAAAACAATAATTATTTTATTCAAATCCTAAATTTACTTGGTTTTAACGAGTTTATAAAAATTTTTATAATAAAAATTTGCATTTTAAATAAAAATGGGTATAATTCTATTAGATAGTTTGACAATCAAAATTTTTATAAGGAGGAATATACTATGAAAATAAAACTTAATAATATTTCAGAAACTATGCTTATCACCTTATATATGCGGGCAACCGATGCCAAAAGTGAAAAGCCGATTTTAAATGACAAAAGATCTGAAGAAATAATCTCTCAAATAGATTATGACTTCTCGAAATTCAAAAGTGCATGGGCTTCGTATTATGGAGTACTTTCACGGGCGAAAGTGATGGATAATGAAGTAAAAAAGTTTATAACAAAATATCCAGATTGTGTAATTGTGTCGATTGGATGTGGATTAGATACAAGATTTTTACGAATAGATAATGGAAAAATAAGATGGTACAATCTTGACTTGCCAGAAGTTATCGAAAAACGAAAGCTCTTTTTCGAGCCAAACGAAAGAGTTACAGATATTGCAAAATCTGCATTTGATTCAGCATGGACAAAGGATATTAAACTAGAAGGGAAAAAATTGCTTATTATTTCGGAAGGTGTATTAATGTATTTTGAAGAACAGCAAATTAAACAGTTTTTGGAAATACTAACTGATAATTTTGATTCTTTTGAAGCTCAATTTGACTTGCTTTACAAAGGAACAGTTAAAATGAGTAAAAAACATGACACCTTAAAAAATATGGAAGCAAAATTTAGTTGGGGAGTAAAAGATGGAAGCGAAGTTGTAAAATTGAATCCAAAATTAAAACAGACTGGACTTATTAATTTTACTGATGAAATGAAGCATCATCTTCCTGGCTGGAAAAAATTGTTTATTCCATTCTTTTACATTTTTAATAACAGACTTGGAATTTATACTTATGAAAAATAGAATTATTTTTTAATTTATTTCCTTTTCTAAAATGAATGGAGGGATTATTATGAAAGAATTGAAATATTTGCTAAGTTTATCTGGTAAACATAAGATGAAGCTGATTTTTTCAGCAATATTCAGTATAATCGGTACAACATTATCTGCTGTGCCTTACCTTCTTGTGTATCAGATTGTTTTGGAACTTTTTAAGGCGAATATTGATTATTCAAGAATAAAGTTCTGTGTTTTTATTGCGATATTTTTTATAATTGTAAAGATAATTATGCAGATTTTATCAGGTATTTTTTCACATATTGCGGCTTTCTCGATTTTGTACAAGATTAGGATTGACTTAATTGAGCATTTGTCAAAGCTGAATATGGGGTTTTTTAAGAAAAATATGTCTGGAAAGCTGAAAAAGATTATTAATGAGGATATTGAAAAATTGGAACTCTTTATTGCACATCAGATTCCAGATTTGTCATCGGCACTTGTAACTCCGATAATATTTTTGGGGATTATGATTTACTTTAACTGGAAATTGACACTTGTTTTATTTATTCCAATTATTTTGAGCATAATGGCACAGGGAAAAATGTTTCAAAGTTATGGGAGTCGTGTAGAACATTATTATACTCTTCTTGCAAACTTAAACGCTACTATTATGGAATACATAAATGCAATGAACGTTATGAAAGCATTTAACCTTACTGCTAAATCATTCAAGGATTATCGGGATATTACTCAGGAATATGCGGATTACTGGATTGAACTTACAGAATTAAGTGTTCCGTTTTATTCAATTTTTCTCTGTCTGACTGATTCAGGGCTGCTTTTCATTATTCCTGTTGGCGGACTTATGCTGTTTTATAATCAAATTTCAGTATCTGTGTATATTTTATTTATTTTAATGAGTACAATTTTTTTAAGCTCATTAAAGGCATTATTTGACTTGGCACACCATCTTTCCGCATTAACTAAAGGGCTAGGAAAGATTATAGAAATTAATAGGGAACAGGAGCAAAAATCTGGAAACATAAATTTTTCTTCTAATTTTTCAGGTTTTATAAAATATGAAAACGTAAATTTTGCATATAAAAATAAAAATGTTATAAATGACTTTTCCTTGAAAATAAAGACTGGAACCTCAACCGCACTTGTAGGGCCTTCTGGCTCAGGAAAAACAACGATAGGACTTCTGCTTGGAAGATTTTGGGATATAAATAGCGGAAAAATAACTATTGATGGAACTGATATTAAGGATTTTACTTACACAGGATTGGCTGACAATGTTTCATTTGTCTTTCAGGATACATTTATGCTTCACGATACTATTTTTGAGAATATAAGAATGGGAAAGGATTATTCGCTGGAAAAAGTGGAAAATGCTGCAAAAAAGGCACAAATTCATGACTTTATAATGTCTTTGCCTCAAAAATACGAAACTGTAATTGGTGAAGGCGGAATTAAATTAAGCGGTGGCGAAAAACAGAGAATTTCAATAGCTCGTGCAATTTTAAAAAATGCCCCAATTATCGTGCTGGACGAAGTTACTTCCTACTCCGACATTGAAAACGAAGCCAAAATTCAGGAGGCTTTGCGTACTTTATTAAAAGGAAAAACTGCCATTATCATTGCTCACAGGCTTTACACAATAAAAAATGCCGATAATATCGTTGTAATGAATAAAGGACGTATTACCGAACAAGGTACTCACAAGGAGCTTCTGCAAAATAAGTCTGAATACTGGCATTTATGGAATTTATATAGCGATAATGATTTGATGGAAAATAAGGAAATTTAGGGGGTGCAGATAATGATTAACGATATTAGAAATATAAAAACTCTTGCTGGAAATAAATATAAAAATCTTAAAAAGCCAATATTTTTTCTAACAATAGATGCTATATTTTATATGATGAACTACGCAATGTTTTATTTTACAATTATTGATTTGATGAATAATAATTTTACGATGAAAAAGTTGATAATCTATACTTTTATTATGATTTTTGCAATTATTTGCAGATTTATATTAAATCGTATCGGATATATTGGAATTCAAAGTGAAGGGGCTAAAATTATTCAGGATTTGAGAATCAGGATGGGGGATCATTTGAGAAACTTGAATTTGGGATACTTTAACAGTCATAATATTGGGAACATTATTAATATTATGACAAATGATTTACAGGATTTTGAGCAGGTTATAACTCATAGCACATCAGAAATTATAAAGTTATCCATACTGACAATTTATCTTCTGTTAATTATATTTGCAATTTCTCCCCTACTTGCCATATTGCAACTAATAATCTCCCTGACTGGATTAATATTTGTCATTCTGGGAACAAAAAAAGGTGCAAAAATAGCATTGAAAAAGAAGCATACTATGGATAATGTTGTTTCACGGATGGTGGAATATATCGCCGGAATGGAGCTTTTTAAGGCATATAATCTGACTGGGGAAAAATTTAAAAGACTAAAGGACAGCTTTAATGATTTGAAAAGGGAAAGTATAAATACTGAAATTGCTCTTGCCCCCTATGTTATGATTTTTCAGCTTATTACAGATATTTCCTTTGCCTTGCTTCTGCTTGTATCTACACAGCTTTTTATGGCTTCTTCCATTAATAAAGTTGAATTTTTTTCATACATAATTATTGGACTTACACTTTCAAACGTGCTAAAAGCCTTTTCTACACAATATACTTTTATCCAATACTTGAAACTTGCCACAGATAAACTGATAAATGTGCATAATGAAAAGGAAATTTCCTATGAACTTGAAAAAGTTACTTTACCAAATTACAATATAAAATTTCAGAATGTAAATTTTTCTTATGAAAAAGACACTCCTGTTCTAAAAAACATCACTTTTGAAGCAAAACAGGGGACAAAAACTGCCCTAGTCGGTTCATCAGGCTCTGGAAAAACAACTGTTACCAGCCTTATTGCAAGATTCTGGGACTGCCAGTCTGGCGAAATTACCATTGGTGGGATAAATATCCAAAAAATATATCCTGAAGAGCTGCTTACAAATATAAGCATGATTTTTCAAGATGTCTACTTGGTAAATGATACTTTTGAAAATAATATAAGGCTAGGAAAACCAAAGGCTACAAGGGAAGAAGTAATAAATGCGGCTAAAAATGCCAATTGCCACGATTTTATAATGGAAAGCGAAAATGGATATGACACTGTAATCGGAGAAGGCGGCTCTACCTTATCTGGTGGAGAAAAACAGAGAATTTCAATTGCAAGAGCATTATTAAAGAATACGCCGATTATTTTAGTTGATGAAGCCACAGCCTCACTTGATGCCGACAACGAACACGAAATAAGAAAATCACTAAATATTCTTACAAAGAACAAAACTGTAATTACAATCGCCCACAAACTCAACACGATAAAAGATTATGATAAAATTATAGTTATGTCTGACGGAATAATCGAAGAAATTGGGAATCATAAGCAGCTTATGAAAAATAAAGGACGATATTACAAAATGTATACTGAAATGGAAAAGGCACAGTCAGAATTTGAACTAATTTAATATAAAATATACCCAATCTTGAATTTTTCGATCAAAAATTTGGGTATATTTTTATTTTTTATATCTCTAATTACTAATCTTTTAACAATGGATCCTTCTTCGTAACTTCAACTACCAATTTATGTAGCCCAATCAACGCTATCAAATTTGGAATTACCATAAGACCATTAAACATATCCGCAAGTTCCCATACTAAATCAACTTTTTGTAATGAACCTGCCACTATGCAAACCATTACTAAGGCTCTGTAAATATTAAGTGCTTTTTTACCAAATAGATATTTCACATTAGCTTCCCCAAAGAAATACCATCCAATTATTGTAGAAAATGCAAAAAAGAATAATGCAATTGCAACAAATATTACTCCAAAGTTCCCCAATACTGCTTGAAATGCTTGCTGTGTCAATGAGATTCCAGTTCCTTTAGCTCTTCCATCTGCAATTAATATTACTAGTGCTGACAATGTCAAAATTACAAATGTATCAATGAAAACTGTAACAATCGCAACGTGTCCCTGATCTTCGGGATTTTTAACTTTCGCAATTGCATGTGCATGTGGTGTTGATCCCATTCCAGCTTCATTTGAAAATAGCCCTCTTGCAACTCCAAATCTTATTGCCTTTCTCATTCCAGCTCCAGCAAATCCTCCTAAAACTGCTTTTGTTGAAAAAGCATTTACAAAAATTGCCTTAAATGCCATTCCTGTATTTCCAATATTTAATAAAATAATAGTCACACATGTTATAATGTATAAAACTGCCATAATCGGCACAATTTTCTCAGTAACCGAAGCAATTCTCTTTACACCGCCAAAAAATATAAATCCAGATAAAATTGCTAAAAATAATCCTGTTACAATTGTTGGAATATGAAAAGCATTATGAAAAGCATCTCCAACTGAATTTGCCTGAACCGCATTTCCCATAAATCCTAGTGAAAGTATACAAGCAACTGCAAAAAATCCTGCTAAAAATTTAGCTGCTTTTCCACCATTAAATAAAGTTTGGATATAATAAGCAGGCCCTCCTGTCATTTCCCCATCTTTTTTTTGTTTAAAAATTTGGCTTAATACTGCTTCTGAATAAATAGTAGCCATTCCAAAAAATGCACTTAACCACATCCAAAATATTGCTCCAGGCCCTCCAGACACAATCGCTGTTGCAGCTCCTGCAAGATTTCCTGTTCCAACTTGTGCAGCGATTGCTGTTGCTAATGCCTGAAATGATGACATTCCATTACTATCTGCCTTTTCTCCACTGAGGTCAAATCCACCTGTCAGCTGCTTTAATCCAGTTTTAAATTCCCTGATTTGAATAAACTTCAATCTAAAAGTGTAAAATATACCCGTTCCAACTAACAATATAATTAAAATAACTCCCCAAAAAAATCCATTAAAATCCTTAATAACGTTTAACATTTAAACTTTTCTCCTTCTATTTTTATATTTTGAATTTTAAATGAATGTAGAATTTAGGCTGTGTATTTCAAACAAATAACATTATAATTTAGATTTATTCAAATAAAAAGGCTGCCTTCTGCTTTAAAATAAAGCGCAGACAACCTCTAAAAAATCTTTTTATACTAAAAAAGAAATATAAAATTATAATTTTATATGTGTTAATCTCTGTTCTTTTACCTGAGAGTTTAGGGAAAATATTCCTTTGCTCCTTCGGTGCAGTCATTTAAGACCATCTCTCCAGAGGTTCGTCCACTATGAGTCCTTTTACCTGAAAGAGTCACTTCTTCGGTGTTTCAATTATATTTTTAATACTTTTCTAATATAATTAAAATCTCTCCTCATACCTTCATCCAATTTATTCACTTTTTTACATAATATCATATTTTTTTTATTATGTCAAAAAATATTTTTTTATGTTTTTTTATTTAATAATTTTTATATTGTTAATAAACTCAAATCTTAATATTTCACTTCAAAATAATCAAACATTTTTTTCATTTCATCTTGTGCCATAAGACAAGTATCATAAAGCCATTCCTTTTTACTCTCATAATTTTTTAACCCACGATAATAAAACATTTTATACTTATCTTCCAATATAAAAGGCACAATATTATTTTTCAGACATTCCTTAAACATTATAAGCCTTCCAACTCTTCCATTTCCATCTTGAAATGGATGAATTTTTTCAATAAATTTATTTACTTTTCAATACTGCTCTAACTGCATAGTGCATAAAATAATAGATTGATTTTAAAAGTGACAGTTTTTCAATTTTTCGATAAATTTCCCAACGTACTTTTGCTGTTTTAGACTTGTTGCTCGAACGTGAATTATCCAGCACTCGATAATATGCCAGATTTTCCTTTAATCCATAAATTGTCTTCACATCCTTCACAATTTCTAGCCAAAGTACATAATCTTCATTTTTTTCAAGCTCTTTAAAATATCGTTTCCCAACTTTTTCCACATCATACATAACTGTAAGACAGCCCAAATAGTTATTTTTCAACATATCTGTATAAGAAATTTCAGGCTTTATGACAATTTCATTAATTTTTTCCCCATTTTCCCTAACTCTCGTATATTCTGTACAGCTAATACTCGCATTTTTTTCCTTCATAAATTTTATCTGCTTTTCCAATTTTTGGCTGTGCCAGTAATCATCAGCGTCTAAAAATGCAATATATTTTCCATTTGCCAAATCAATTAGATGATTTCTCCCTTTTACAACGCCCATATTTTTTTCAGTATTTACAACCTGTATTCTATCATCCTTTTTTGCAAATTCATTTACAACTGCAAGACTGTTATCTGTTGAAACATCATTCATAATAAGCATTTCCCAATTCTCATAAGTCTGTGAAAGCACTGATTCTATTGTTTTCACAATAAACTTTTCTGCATTGTACATCGGTACGATTATTGAAACTTTTTCCTTTTCCATTTCCTCTCCTCATTTTAAAATTTTCTAGTCTTGCGGAAATCTAATTCCCGCCTCAATTCTAGCTTTTGTCTGCACTTCACTTACTAACAGGCTTTTTTCTAGCTGTTTGTAGCAAAATTCCAAGTCATTTTCATTTACTGCACGAATGAATGCTTTAAACTCAGGTACAACTCTGTCTTTTGAAAATCCATCATCAAAACTTTCTGTTGTTCCATCATACATTTTTAATGTAACTTTTCCAACAAGTCCCGGAGCCTCTTCACTTACGATTTTTCCTTCACTTCCTTGAATTACGCCTATTCTTTCTCCTTCACTATCTTTTGCACATACACACATAGCATTAAAATTTTCGTATTCTATCATAAGAACTCCGCTCGTGTCAATATTTCGCTCGATATTCGCATAATACTTTACATTTTCAGGCTTTCCAAAAAGTCCTAGAACATAATGCAAATTATACAGCCCCAAGTCCATCAATGCTCCTCCAGCTTTTTCAGGATCAAATACAGGTAAAATTTCTCCTCTCTTAAAAGCATCATATCTGCTGGAATACTGACTATACTGGCTCTGAACAAGTTTGACATCCCCAATTTTCCCAATCCAGTCTTTTATTTTTTTATAATTTTCAAAATAAAGTGTCGTTATCGCTTCAAATAAAAACAGTTTTTTTTCTTTTGCCAAATTCGACAATTCTTTAGCTTGTCTATAATTAGTTGTCATCGGCTTTTCAACAATAACATTCAAGCCTTTTTCCAATGCTTTTTTACAATATTCAAAATGTAAAAAATTCGGAACAGCAATATAAACAGTATCAATTCCAAATTCACAAAGTTTGTTAAAATCATCAGTAAATTTCGGAATATCATATTTTTCACAAATTTCCTCAACTTTACCAATACTATTTTTCGTTCCTTGTATCCCTGTGATTTCCAATCCTTCCAACCGAACAAGACTAGGCAAAAATTCCTGAACAATCATTCCTGAACCAACAATTCCCAATTTCATGCAAATTACCTTCTTTCTCCATATTTTACTTGAAACTTATTTTTTATTCTAATAGTGAAATAATTCATTTTAAAATAGATATGTTCAATAATCTAAGTCTTTTTGGTCAAGGCCCCTTACTTCAGATATTTATTTTATTAAATTCTAAGTTTGTATGGTTATCGAACAAGTCTAATATTTTTTCTAATTCTAAATCTGCATAATTCTAAAAAAATTCAATAAATTATGCCTTTAAATCATCATATTCTCCACTTTCAAACTTTTTCACTATATAACTGCAAATTGGCACAATTTTATATCCATTTTCTCTTGCATATTTTACACCAGCATCAAATAATTTTCCTGCAATTCCTTGTCCTCTTAATTCAGGAGAAACTACGGTTGATTCAAAAAACAGTTTTTCTCCTTCCTTTCTATATGTCAGTTTTGCCAGTTCATCTCCATTTTCTCCAAATATAAAAAATCCTTCATTTACTACATGTCTTATTTCCATTTTTCAAACTTCCTTTCAATATTTTGATTAAATTATATATCAAAATCATCTCAAAATCAAATTTAAAAAATTTATAAATATTTCAATATTTTACGCTTGTATTTGATAAATTCTTCTGACATTATAATCTCTTCATTATTATACCCTTTATTCTCGCTCTTTTTCAAGTCAATATTTATTCCCGCAACAATTTTTCCTGGACTTCCTGCCAAAATATAAATCCTATCAGAAAGCAATATTGCTTCATCAATATCGTGAGTGATGAATAAAGTTGACATTTTTATTTTTTTCATAATATCCAAATACCAGCTATGAATTTTATTCTTTGTAATGGCGTCCAATGCACTGAATGGCTCATCAAGGAGAGCAACTTCGCTGGAAAATAAATATGTTCTAAGCAATGCCGCTCTTTGCTTCATTCCGCCTGATAGTTTACTTGGATACAAATTTTCCGTACCTTCTAATCCAAAATCTTTAAAATACGGCTTTGCAATTTCCCGTGCCTTATTTTTATTTTCCCCCCTTATTACAAGCGGAAGTGCCACGTTGTCAATGATTTTTTTGTGAGGTAAAAGCAAGTCCTTTTGCAACATATAGCTTATTTCCCCAGATTTTCCAGTTATATCTTCTCCACTCATTTTCACATTCCCGCCATCAGGCTTTAAAAGTCCTGCAATAATGTTAAACAACGTTGTTTTCCCGGCACCACTCACTCCTAGAATACAAGCCAGCTCATTTTCATACAAATCAATTGAAACATTTTCCAAAACTTTTTTATTTTCAAAAGAAATGGAAATATCTTTTATTTCCAGCTTTTTGTCTTTCTTCACTTAATATCTCCTTAATATAACATATTTTAATCATTTATAAAAGTGTAAAAATTCCAATAAATACAGCATTTTTAAATTTTCAGCTTTATTATTTTTCTTGGCTTTTTGACAAGGGGTCAAGACCCCTTGCTATTATAAATATTGTTATTAGTCAAATTTTCTATTTCAAATACTTGTTGCTATATCCAAAATCCTTTGGTATTTCACGCTCTACAGCCTTATTTTTGTAAAGCCATTCATAAAATCTGTTCCAACGGTTTCCGTCAATTATTCCCCATTCCTTTGCATCAGATTGATATTCTTTAGAAATCCATTTTTGACTTGCTGTTACCAAGTTTATGTCAAGTTCTGGAGAATTTTTTACCAAAATTTTTGCTGATTCTTCTGGATTTTTCATTGCATATTCATACCCTTTTTTTATTGCCTTCAAAACTTTTTTTGCAATTTCAGGATTCTTTTTCAGAAAGTCATTATTTGCGATAATTACTGGGCTATAGTAATCAAGTTCTTTAGCATAGTCTCGTATTTTTAGAAAATTTGTCTGAAGTCCTGCTCTTTCTGTCGCAATTCCATCCCACGCATAATAAACCCAGACAGCATCGACATCAGTCTTTAAGCCAGTTACGACATCTGTTATCGTATAAGGAATTAATTTTACTTTGGAAAAATCTCCTTTATCATCTGTTACTAATTTTTTTAAAATGGCTTGCTCAATGTTATCTTCCCAAGTGGCATATTTTTTACCTTCCAGTTTTTTCGGCGAATCAATGCCTTTTTCCTTTAATGAAATAATTCCAGATGTATTATGCTGAAGAATTGCTGCAACAGCTGTCACTGGCACAGGATTTTCCTTTGCAAACGATTTTGCCAATGTATCCTGAAAACTTATTCCAAATTCTGCCCCTCCAGTTCCGATAAGTGCAGTTGTACTACCTTCAGGCGGCTGTACAATTTCCACATTCAATCCTTCCTCCTTGAAATATCCTAGGTCTTTTGCCACATAAAGCCCCGTATGATTAGTGTTTGGCACCCAGTCCAGTACAATTTTTACTTTCTGATTATTTTTAGATTTCCCACATGAAACAGCCAAAATCAAGATTAAACATAAAATTAAAATTTTTGAAATTTTTTTCATTTTTTATACCTCTCTTTATTTTTATTTTGAATTTTTTTATTTAAAAATTTACTTTTCCCAAACCATGCACCATTTCTGTATTTTTTTTACAAAATACATAAGCAGCAGACTTATTGCAGAAATAAGAAAAATTACTGCAAACATTTTATCAAATGAATACGATTTTCTCACTCTTGTCATATAAACTCCAAGTCCACTAAATCCACCAAGCCATTCAGCCACAACTGCCCCGATTATAGAATATGAAACTGAAATTCTAAGCCCTGCGAAAAAATATCCTAATGATCCTGGCAATTTAACATGAACAAAGTTCTGAAATGGTGTTGCTCCCATTGTTTTTAACAAATTTAACATATCCTTGTCAGCCGAACGAAATCCATCCAGAAGCCCAATAGTAATCGGGAAAAACGAAGTCATAACAATAAGAGTAATTTTCGGCAATATTCCATATCCCAGCCAAAGTACCAAAAGCGGTGCAATAGCAACCGTCGGAATTGTCTGCGTAATCACCAAAACAGGATAAATCATTTTATACGCATATTCAAACCTATCCATAACAACCGCCACAACAAATCCTAGAACTATTCCCAGTCCAAGTCCCAAAAACGCTTCAATAAGTGTAATTTTTGTATGTTCCATAAGTAACGGAAAATCCGAAACAAACGCTTTTACAACTTCAAATGGCGACGGCAACATAAATTTTGGAATAATATTCACCATTGACAAAATTTGCCAAATTATCAGCAATACAGCAATAATAATACTTGGTGCAATTTTATCTGTTATATTTTGAAATTTTTTCATCAATCTTTAAAATATCTCCCTTCGGTTTATAATTTATTTTCACATAAGACATTACACCTTCAGCCCCTGCCTTCACAGCCACAATCTGACATTCCTTCACAATTTCCATAAGTTCGTCAAAATCTCCTTCTATTGTCGTTTCAAATGGAGCAACATTCATTTTTAACCCTTTACTTTTAATAAATTCAATAACTTCATCAACAACTCTTACAATTTCCTCATTTCCCACAACATTTGGCAATACCTGAATTGCAATACTTGCATTAATCTCTGTTCTTTCCATAATTTATAATTCCTTTCCTTAAATTTATATTTTTTTATTTGAAATTTTTTCGTATAAAAAAATCCCCTTGTTACAAGGAGATTCTATATTTTTATAATTCAAAAAGATAATATCAAATAACTTTAAAATTAAAATTATTTCATTCTTTATTTTAAATTATTTTTTATTTTATATAAAATACTCCCTCCGACAGCATTATCTGTACAGGTTATATGGGTTTAATTCTCAGCAAAACTGCTCCCCAGTATTTTTTATTTATTATTGTTCTATATTTACATCTGCAAGATCTGAATATAATTCTTTCAAAATTAATTTAGTTTTTTCATCAATATTTACTAAATACCATTTATTTTTATCTTCAAATGCCAAAGTCTTTTGATTTAATTCCATTTTTTTGCCTTGAGCTGAAATTATACTTTTTGTTGGTATAACAGCATAATTTCTTCCAGCAGTTGTCTGCCCTGTCTTTACGTTTTGCATATTATATTCAAATTTTTCAAATTTTACTTTCTGCGAAACTTCCTTTAACAGTTGCAATGTCATTTCTTTAGCTTTTTGCGGTGTTGTAGATAGATGTTTAGCTTCCCAGTCCCAAAGTTTTTCAGGTGCACTTTCCATACTTGAACTTGCATTTCCTGCTAACACATCCTTTGAAATTTCATCTACTTTTTTAGAAACTTCAGGCTTCACTTTGTTCCACCATTCCTGTGCCAGCTCACTTTGTGCCTGCTCCACATTTTTACAAATTTTCTCATCTTGTTTTTGTTTACATTTTATGACAGTCTCTTTTAAGAGCTTGTCATCTTTTTTTAAATTTTTTACGCTGTACTTATTTCCACATGCCGTAAAAATCATCGCTGAAACTGAAATTAGAAGTAATAATTTTATTTTTTTCATTTTTCCTCCAAAAAGTTTGTTTTAATTAATTATACCTCATTTTTTCAAATTTTCAAAATTTTATTTTTTTATTAAATTATTTTTTAAAAATTTTAACGCTTTGTCAATATTTGCCTCTTTCCCTTCTTCAGGCACATATTCAATATATTTTACATTATTATTTTCATCCACTATTACCAACGCTCTTGTCAACAGTCCTTTTTCCTTTACAAAAAATCCATTCTGAATACCAAATTGATGATATTTAAAGTCAGAAACTGCTTTTAATCCGTTAATTTCATTGGCTGTACAGAATCTTTCCTGTGCAAATGGAGTATCAACAGTTACCGAGTAAAATTTTACATTTGGATAAGTTTTTGCAGCTTCATTTAACTGTTTTGTCTGCAATGAACAAACTTTTGTATCAAGCGATGGTGCGGTATAGATTACTTTTATATTTTTATCTTCAAAAATATTTTTTTCTTCCAATTTCGTATTTATAACTAAAGGCACTTCCTTTATTTTATCTCCAACTTTTAATTCTTTTCCAACAATTGTTACGGGAACTTTTCCCATTGTGATTTTTAAATTATTATCAGCTTTCAAAGTGTCTAAATATTGTGCATATTCGGCATTTTGTCCCGCCTGTCCTATTTTATTTTGTGTTTTGGGCTTATTTCCACAGGCAGCTAAAACTACTGCAGCTACTCCTAATAATAATATTTTTTTCATTTATTTCCTTCTTTCGTAATTTTATCTATTGCTTTTAAAAATCTAAATTGTATAATTTTTGCAATTTTAATTTAAACTATTTTTATCTAATTTATTATTTTTATTTTGATACTTCTCTGATTAAACTCGGATTATATAATAAATCTTCATTTCTTCTAACTTCTTCAAAAGTATATGTTTTCAAAATTTTTCCATTTTCAAAAACACATTCCATTACGGAATCTTCGTGATATTGATTTTCAGGTAAATCTGAAATATTTACTGTTTCAAATTCTCCATTTTTATTTTTTATTAAGTCAAGTCGTCCCTTTTTACTGACTTTTCCTTTATCTGTAACAGGATTTTTGTAAACATCTCTAACTTCATTTCCAATTTTTATACAGCTGCATTTCATGGCAAATTTATGAGTATCCCTGTTAATGCTAGATTTTTCATTTCCTTGCAAAAGTGATCCTCCACAGCCCAAAGTAACATTTTCAGCAGAATATTTATTATCTTTTAAAGATTTATAAATATCCCAGATTGTATCTTCATTAATTCCATCACCTTGTAAAATACGAACTTTGTTAATTACTTTATATCCTTTGGAGTTTATAGTATAGCCAAAATTCTTTTCCAGACTTTCAAGTGCAAATAGAATATTTGTAATTGCATCTCCGCTATCTGGACGTATTGTAACCATTCCATCTCTTGCCAATATTTTTTCACGTAAATCTTTTCCGATAATATTTTCTACCGCATTAAAAAAATTATAGCTGTCAAGAACGATTGAAACAATTCCTTTTGGAAATTTATCAAGCATGTTTTCGTATGCTTCCTTTTCATATTTCTGAGTCCACGAAGTCATTGTACTGTGTTCAGAAGCAGGCACACTGAAAGCGGCTATTTTTTCATTATAATATTTACGGGCAAAGACAAGTGCATTTAAGGTATCCGTTCCATAAAAATTTGTAAGATGAGCCATTCCGCCAATTCCAGCACTTTCCTCGCTAGAAACACCACGATAACCAAAATCATGCAATTTAAACTTCAACTCTGCTTCCACATTGTCACTTGTTTCTTCCAAAAAGTATTTTATAATCTGTTTTGCCTTGTATGAAAATGTAGCAACGGTAATTGGATACCATACTTTTAACAGCAATGTTTCCACCCAGCCCACAATCCAAGGCACATTTTTGTCAGTTGATTCAACTGTAACCAGCACATTATGATTTTTTACAACGCTGCCTTCTGGCACGGTTCTAATTCTAAGTGGCAACTTCCCATCCAACTTTTCTACGATATATCTCCATCCTTCTTCAAAAAATGGCAATCCATGTAATTCACAAATTTCCTTGGCTTCATCTATCATTTCATTTGTAATTCTTTTTGTCAAATACTCCATTAAGTAATATTGCAGTCCAAAAAATTTTACATATCCGTATAAACCGCCACGACTCTCGATATAATCGTGCATATACGTCATATTTTCTGGATATTGAAATGGATGAGTAATTTTATATGAATCTGTCGATAATATTAAATTTTTCATTTTTATTTTGTATGATAATTACAAATTATGTAAAAATCATACTCTCCTTCCCTATACTCTTTTTAGCCGTTTGTAAAAGTATAAAAATTTCACCAAATACAGTATTTTAAAATTTTTAGCTTTATTATTTTCTCCATCTTTGACAAGGAAACAAAAATTCTTATTGTTATAGACACTGCTGGCAGTTAATCTTTAATACCTTTAAATCACCATATACTTTTAATTTGTATAATCGATTATAACCCTTTATCCTTTGAAAATATACTAAAAATACAGTAAAACCTCTTTGAATAAAGTAAAAAGGCTTTTACTGTAATAATACTATTTTTTATTTTTCCAAAATTTTATCCGCCAACACCAATGCTATTTTCTTCTCACCAATCATAAATTCCACAATCATACTTTTCATATCCACTTTTTTTATTTTTCCACGTCCAAATTTCTTGTGATTAACAACATCTCCAACTTTATATTTAGAATTCACATTTGAAGTTATTTGAGAATTACTTAATTTTTTACCAAAAGTTCCTAATTTATCCTTAGAAAATGGATTAAAGTTTTCTATTTTCGGTGTAAAACTTCTTGGAGCTGAAGATTTCCCTTTTAAACTTCCGTATTTTCCGCCTATATACTCCAGATTATCTTGCTTCATTTCATAGATAAATCTTGATGGACGACGTAAATTGTCATCTTTTCCCCAAATTTTTCTTGATGAAGAATAGGAAATAAACAGTTCTTTTTTAGCACGGGTTATCGCCACATAGCAAAGTCTACGCTCTTCTTCCAGCTCTTCTTCAGGAGCATCGAAAGAAATTGACGGAAACAGCCCATCTTCCATTCCTGCAAGAAATACATAATCAAATTCCAGTCCTTTTGAACTGTGAATTGTCATAAGTTTTACATAATTTTCATCTTCTTCCATTTCATCAGTCGTCGAACTTAACGAAATCATATCAAGATATTCATTTAAGGACATACTTGGATTTTGCTTTTCAATTTCAGTAATACTGTTTAACAATTCCTCAATATTTCTAACCCTGTCTTCCTTGTTGTCTTCAATTGAGTCAATATAACGTGTTCTTATAAGAATTTCATCAAATATTTCCTTAATTGACATTTCTTCAAGGCTTGAGTAAATACCCTGCATTAAATTGTAAAATTCCTTTAATGCCAGTTTTGTAGATGCTCTTACAGGAATTTCATCAATGTAGTGAAGCGCTTCAAGCATCGAGATATTTTTTTCATTTGCCACTTCCTGTATTTTTTCAAGCGTCTTTTCTCCAACAGAACGTTTTGGAACGTTAATTATACGATAAAAATTATGATTATCATTTTTATTATTTAAAAGGCTTAAATATGCCAAAATATCCTTTATTTCCTTACGTTGAAAGAACTGCATCCCACCGTAAATTTTGTAAGGAATATTTGCAGACAGCAGTTTTTCCTCCAGAACTCTTGACTGTGCATTTGTCCTGTACAAAATCGTCATATCCTTGTAATCAGCACCATCTCTTTTCTTTTTTTTCATCTCTGTCACAATGAAATCTGCTTCATCATAAACAGTCATTGCATTGTAAATCTTGATTTTTTCTCCATCTGAGCCATCTGTCCAAAGAGTTTTCCCTTTTGAACTTTTATTATTTTTAATAAGCTCATTGGCTGTATCCAGTATTTTCTTTGTAGAACGGTAATTTCTTTCCAATTTTACCGTAAACGCTTCCTTGTAATCTCTCTCAAAATTCAGAATGTTATTAATATTTGCCCCACGAAATGCATAAATACTCTGATCCTCATCTCCTACAACACAGATGTTTCGATACTTTGCTGCAATCATATTAATCATCTCATACTGAATATCGTTAGTATCCTGATACTCATCCACCACAATATACTGATACCTTTCCTGGATTCTTTCGAGAACAAAAGCATCATCCAGCAATTTTCTCGCATTCAAAAGCAAATCCGAAAAATCCATCGCATTATTTGCCTTCAAAACTTCATCATACTTCTGATAAATCTCGCCAAAAAGCCTGTTCGCAGGAATTCTCATATCAATTTCACGTTCAAGCTCCTTAATTCCTATCCCCTGTTCCTTCAATTTGCTGATTCTATTTGCAAGTTTTCCCGGCTGAACATTGTCATTATCCTTAATTCCCATATCCTTTTTTATCTTTGTAATAATCGACTTCTGATCATCCACATCATAAATATTAAAATTTCGCCCATATCCAATTCTTTCAGAATAAGTTTTAAGCAATCTTACTGAAAACGAGTGAAATGTAGAAACTACAAGATTATTCGCCTCATGTCCAATAAGTGCCGCAGCCCTTTCCTTCATCTCTCTTGCCGCCTTATTCGTAAAAGTAAGTGCCAGAATATTAAGCGGTGAAATCCCTATTTCTTTTACCATGTGTGCAATTCTATAAGTAACTGTCCGTGTTTTACCACTTCCCGCTCCAGCCAGTATCAATACAGGCCCTTCTATTTTTTCCGCAGCTTTTCTCTGCTCTTCATTTAATTCATCTAAAATACTGCTCATATTTCTCCTTTTTTAATCATCATTATTTTTTAAATATCTAGTATGTATCTGAAAACTATCAAAATATTGAATTTTTTTATCAATAATAATAAACATTAATTAATTTATTATAATTAATCTAATCAAAATCCAACACAACTAATCCATATTTCATTTCCTTCTCTGTAAAAACTACCAAACAAATTTAATTTTATTATTTCAACTCCTGAAAATTTTACTTTTTTTCCTTCATATTCTTCTACCCATTCTTTATTATTAAACTTCAAGTTTTTATTATTATCTTTTAAAAATTTTAAAAACTCATCTTTGGGAATTGAAGAAAATTTTGGAAAATATGGTTTTCCTTTCTTTTCTGGGGGAACAGGGTAAGCATATGGTGTGTATATTTCACCTTCATAATCAGAATTCTCAATTTTAAAATCAGAAACTTTCAACAAAATTTCTAGTGCATCATTTTCTTTATTTTTTATTTCTGCAACTCCTATAACTGACAATTCTATTTTTTGCAATAAAAACGGAAATTGATGTCCGCATCCACCAAGAGGTTCGTTTTCAAATCCATCTATACAATTTCTTTCAATATAATTATTGTTATAAAAAGCATACCATTTTCCATTAACATAACCACCTTTGTATCTTTCAGCAAAAATGTTAAAACTTAAAAGTGCTAATATTATTAAAATATATCTTATCATTGCTTTTACTCCTTTATTCAATTATCTATTGTTTGCTCAATTGGCGATATATTATACCAGTTATATTCTATGTCATTACAACTTAAATGTAACGTTCTGCCATCTATTTCAGAACAAATAATGTCAACACCATCTGATACGAATTTTAATTTTACTGGTACAACATCTAAAGATATCAGATTTTTATCTTTTTTTTCTGGACTTTTAAATTTTAAATTTACGTCATTATTTAGTAAATTTGTTGCTAAATAACGATTATTTATAATTATATCAGGAATAAACTCTACTCTTTTTTCATTTGGATAATTATCCTTCGTGTATATATTTCCATTTATATCAGTCAACTTAAAATTAGATACTTTTAAAAATACTTTATTAAATCCATTTTCAAATTTATCATTAGAATTATAATATTTATTTTTGACATCATAATAAAGTCCGATTCCAATTACATCCACTTCTAAACTTTTAAATTTATGAAATTTTTCAGAAATTACAGTTTCTTTTCCAAGAAAAGTATTATCATACCAAGCATACCATTTATTATCGATATATCCACCTGTTGTATTAGATTGTGGAGCTGAAAAGCCTAAATTAAAAACTAAAAATAAATTTAAAAATAATATAATTTTTCTCATAAAATTCTCCCTATTCTTCATTTTAATATTCTTCATCTAAAAATTCCTCTTCAGAAACTGTTGGCACTCCCAAAGTGCTTCCATAAACTTCTACTAAATCTTCATCTACAATTTTAGCACCTTGTTCTTTTATATTTTTTGAAGTTATAGGTAGAATGAATCCATCTGGTAAATTTTTGTAAGCTGTCCTACGCATTTGCATGTGCATTCTTAATATATTGTTATCTGATTTATATTTTACTTGAGCAAGATCTACAAAAAATCCCTAACAAAATAAATTTTCTCACCCCAAATCTCTCCCTTCAAATTTTTAAAATTATTCTTAATTTCTCTCTCAAATTTTAATCTATCGCATGAAATTCCATCGCTAAAGGATCTTTCCCAATTTTTTCAGCCCACTGCATTGAATCTGTTTTTAATTTGCCTGTTTTCTTATTTACTTGATAACTAAATAATCGTGGTGCTACACTTGGATCTCCACCACATTTTTCATTATTACTGCGAATATCAAAATAATAATAATTTTCATCTTCACCCTCTGAAGCCGTTATACAATTAATATCCGCCAAATTATGTTTAATAATAGATTTTCGTACTAATTGATATGCTTCTTCTGAATTGCTTATTGATTTAGTTTTAGCAATTTTTTGTTTTTTTATATTTGTATCAGAAACTAAATCACTAGTGTCCTGATTTTTCTTTCCGCAAGTAACTATACAGAAAGTAATCAAAATTACAGTTAATAATTTTTTCATTATAAATCTCTCCTTCAAATTTTACTATTAATTCACACTCTAAATATATAATAAATTCAAATCCTATAACTCCCGATACTTCACTTCCGTTATTTTCGATATTTTCTCAATAACACCATTTTCTTCCTTTTCTTCCCCAGCATGACTAGTCCCATTCTTATAAACAATTTCCTTCAAGTTCAAGTCTGATTTTTTTAGTAAATCCACTGTTAATAAAATTTGGTTAAGTACGCCTTTTTTATTTTTTGAAACAATGATAACTTCTGAATTTTTTCTAAATTCACACATAAAGTCCAGAATACTGTAGCTTCCTTCCAGCTTTAACAAAAGCCCGCCAGTAATTCTGACAAAGATATAATCATTTTCAACTAATGCCAAATTTATTTTTTCACGCAATTTTATTAAATCAATTTTTTCACTTTCGTTCATTTGACCTTTTATAACAATGCTTTCTATTTTTTTCTTGTCAACTAGCTGCTTTTCATACATTTTTTCAACAAATTTCTTGCCAACGTTAATTTCTGTTCCAACAATAAAATATATTTTCCCTTTTTTATCAGTTCTATACCTTACAATGTGATGTCTACGGCATCTTGCCTCATAATTTTCATTTGCACCAACCATAACTAATGGATCATCATAATAAGCAGGCTCTCCATTAATAAGACGCTGACTCGCATAAGCAGGCTTTCCACAAACCATGCAAATTGCGTGAAGTTTATCTACCTGATCGGCAATGCTCATCAATTCAGGCACAGGCTCGTAAGGCTCTGCCCTAAAGCTCATATCAAGCCCTGCAACAATCACTCTTTTACCATATTCCACATACTTTTTACAAAAATCAACAACTCTTTCTCCAAAAAACTGCACTTCATCAATGCCAATGACTTCTGCATCAACATTTTTTTCCATGATTTCTTCCATTTGAGAAACATCACTTACGGGATAAGCTCTAAAACTGTCATTCCCATGTGAAAACACTCCGTCTTCTCCATATCTGTTATCGATTGCATGCTTAAATGCGACAATTTTCTGCTTTGCATACTCTGCACGCCTAAGCCGTCTTATAAGCTCCTCACTTTTTCCTGAAAACATGCTTCCAGTAACTACTTCCAATGTTCCAATTTTAGAATTTTGTATCATTTTATCTTTCCTTTTCATATTTTTTATTATTCAATGATTTAGATAAATTACGTTTTAAAAAGGGGCTTCTGCCCCATATATTTTTATTTTTTATTTTGTCTAAATGAATCAAACATATTTTTTGCATTACTATATAAAACTTTGACTTCATAAGGCTTTACATTAACTTGGATTTTTTTGTCAGAAATAGCATAATTTTCCTTTAAATTTAGCTGATTTCTATAAAATCCAAATAATTTTGGTACTTGCAACGACAATGGATATTCATCTGACCCGTTATTTACCACTATTATCATTGACTCATTTCCATCTGATATCTCATAGGAAATAAAGTCTGTATTTGGTCTTGCAGGATTTATATCACGACCTTGATACAATTTTGCCCGTCTTTTCTGATCATCTAAATAAGCTGTAATTTCTGAGTCAATACGTCCTTTTGTCTTTGGATCGCTATAGACTTCAAGAATTCTCAACTTTCCATTTCTAAATAAGTTTTTATGTTCCTCACGTATTTTTAATAATGCTCTGTAATGATTTTCAATATCAGAATTACTGTTTACAGGATATGAAATCCACTTTTGAACTTCATTTACTTCCACAACGCTTGGCAAACTTCTAAGCCTATCTTTATATTTGATAATATTGTCAGTTTCATTGTCATAGGGTTCATAATCCTGCCATAACATAGGCTTTCTATTTCTAGGCGAATCTGCTCCCCACATTCCTTTTTCATCTCCATAATAGATAACTGGCGTTGCAGGCAGCATCATTTGCATTGAAACTACTCTTTTCAGTTTACTTACAGCCGTTCCATCATAAAGATCTGGACGAATATTCAAATATCCTTGATCTGACTGATTATTTCTATCATAAACCCTGTTTGGATTTATCATTCCGCTAAAAATTCTGTCCGTATCAAGCGAGCCGATAAACACTTGTGTCATATTAAAACGATTACTTGAATATCTGTTATAAATTTCATTTAATTTTGTTGCAAATTCTACTCCGCCGATACGATAATTCGGATTAGTATTTACAGTATATTTTATAATATTATTAATTATGTTATAATCTGCTCCACTATCATATATTCCATCTTCAATATCTTTTGTAATGCTATTTGAAACTTCCCCTGTAATCAGCAGATCTGGTTTATATTTTTTCAAATTTTCTGTAATATTTGCGATATATTCTTTATTTTCATTGTCATAATAAACATATCTTATCCCGTCAATCCCGTCATCATAAATTTCCTTTTTAAAAGTTCCATCAGGTCCTAAAACCCATTTTTTCATCGCATTTTCAATATAATTTCTAACTTCAGGATTTTTTAAGTCAAGCACAGTATTCTTCAAATACCAGTTTGAAAATTCCTTATTATTTATTGCAAAAAATCTATTTGATGTAGTGTCAGGCGCTACTTCCAGAACAACTTTAAGCCCTTTCTGATGGGCCTTTTTCACAAGGCTCGCCAGTTTTAAGTCAGAATCTGTCCACACCCACGTTTTTGGATCTAGCAAGTCTTCATCAAGCAAGTTTTTATCAGTTTCAGGATTAAAAATAAGCAAATTTAATTCCATATCCCCATTGTTATTATGAACTTTTGATTTTATGTCAAGTCCTTTTGACGTTCCAGTCTGCTCTATGTAGCCAAAATACGGATCAACGTGATTAAAGTAAATTGTGTCGTATTTATGGTTTGAAAGTGAATAAAATGGTGATGATAAAATTATATATTCTACACCAAGATCTTTAATATAATCAAGTTTTTCAATTATTCCTTCTAAGTCTCCACCATAATAACGTGTGTAATTTTGAACATCATTTAACGTATTTTCTTCCCACTCGTTTTTTTCCTCATAATTACTATTCCACTCATTTAGGGAAAATTGCGGCTTCTCATTTCCGCCCCAATACGCTAAAACTAAATCTTTTTTTGATCTTCCTGAACGAATTTCTCCAGTAGGCTCAGCAAAGTCATCTGTCCCAAACTCATTAAAAATCGCATCATTATCCACATCCCCATTTCTAAATGAATCAATGTAAATCTGATATCCTACAGAACCTCTCGCCCATTCTGGAATCGTCGTTAATTTATCTGACCGTGAAAATTCAAATTTTTCTATATCCTTTAAATTTTTTGAAATATTTCTTCCCATATAATATTTTGTCTTGTCATCTGTCAGCACAAAATAGTAACTTGACACGCCGCTTGGAATTTCAGCCATAAAAATTTCATTTCCACCATAGTTTCCAATTCCACGCATCAATTTTTTACCGCCATCATAAACAACTTCTGCAGAATAAATATCATTATTTTTAGTCTTTAACATTACCTTAACATTATTTCCGTTAAGAACTCTAAATTCAGTATCCTCTTTGTGAACTAATGAATTTAAATCAATAATTCCATCATTTCTTTGACTATATTTCAATGATTCATTTGTTTTAGAAATATATGTATTTTCATCTGTTTCATTTGTTTCATTATTATCATCATCATTATCAATTTTTTCTAAATTTTCACTATTTTTTTTATTATTTTTCTTCGCTACACTAATCAAATAATCCTCTTGAATATTCACAGCATCATTTTTTATATTTTCATGAAAATCCTCATTTTGTACTGAAGCTGAAAATGAAACAACTGAACTTATCAAAAATAGCAAAACTTTCATTTTTAATTTAAAACTCATACTTCTCCTCTATTCACCTTAATTTCCCTAGCCGCAGCCAGACAAAAAACTATTATTTTTATATTTTTTTTATTCACATCACCTTCAAATTGCTCTAAAATACTACTTTTAATTTCCCTAAGTGTAGCCCCAGTTGTTATAATATCATCAAGTATCAGAATGTTTTTATTTTTAAAGTCAATATTTCCAGAAATTTTAAAAGCTCCCTTTATATTTTTATTTCTATCTTCCTCATTTAGAATTCCAGCCATTTTTTTCGTATTTTTAATCCGTTCAAGCTGGACATAATTAACCTTTAAGAAATTCAAAATTTCATCAACCTGATTATATCCTCTCTCATTTTTCCTTTTCCTACTGACAGGCACACTCACAACAACATCTATTTTTTCCCTTTTTAAAACATAATAAAATTCCTCTTTTACCAATTCAGCAATTAGTTTTGCCATAATCTTCCTATGATTATATTTATAGGAATAAATCAATCTTTTAAATTCCCTGTTATAATCCCAGACATAGTAAATATTATTTAATTTCTTCAATTTTTTTAGCTTTTTCAAATCATTTCTTGTATCTTTTGATACAATATCACACTCAACCAATTCCTCCCCAGAAATTATATCCCGATTTCTAAATAAAATTCCTTTAAAATTAAATATTATTTTCCTAAAAACTTTAGACTGGATCTTCAACCTTCTGAATTATTTTGGTTGAGTACATTTCCGTATATCCACAGTTTTTACATATTTTCAAATAAAACGTATCAATAGCTATCTTTGCTCCAACAGCCTTTTTGGTAGGAATAGCCACCTTTTTTATTTCAAATATATCCATTCCGCATTTACAGCATTTTTCATCATTTCTCATATAACCACCTCAAAACGCATTTTTTAACCATTCAATATTTCCAGAACCCTTGCTTACTCCAATAATATCATACCTCACATTCTTATCCCAATTTTTTTTCAAAAGATAAGCCTGCGAGCTGGCAAGAATTCTATTCTGCTTCTCCTGTGTCACCATCTCAATCGCTGACCCAAAAAAATTATTCTTCCTATATTTAACTTCCACAAACACCAGTGTCTCGCTATTCTTTTCAAAAAAAATCAGATCAATCTCTCCAAACCTAGTATAAAAATTACTCTCAACAAACGTAAGTCCCTGCAAAATCAAATATTTTTTCGCAATATTCTCATACTTAAACCCAATTTCCCTTTTATTCATCTTTTTATTTTCCATCCCCTTTTTTAAAATATTGTATCATAAATATTTAATCAGTTAATTTTATATTATATGATACCAATTTTTTACTTTTTTTTCAAGACTGAAAATAAGGCATTTACTCTTACTGTAAAAATTTAAATGAAAGTTCACCTTCCAAAAAAACAACATCATTTTTTTTATAAATCACCTCATTTTCAAATTCGATCAAAATTTCTGAATCTAAAATGGATGATTTTACCAGCAAAGAATCTGAATTTATCTGTTTTACCACTTTCACTACAGCTTCTATATGTGGAGAATTTGGCAAAGGCTGCGTAGCACTCAATTCACTGTTCATATCTATTTTCAAATCTTTACGCACATATTGAATAAATAATTCTACTTTGACAATATCCCCTTTGCTAATAGTATCTTTTACATTGTATTCTACAAATGAAACATTCCACTTTTTTCCATTATTTCCCAATTCTTTTATTAACGCCATCCTGTCATATTCATATTTCCTCAAACTCTCTACTATATACATGTCTATTCTTTCTTCTCACTATCTACCAATATCTTCTTCAAAAACGTCTTCCTATGATACTTACAAGCCCCTTTTTCAAGCAAAATCTCCCTATGTTTCTTAGTTCCATATCCCTTATGTTTCTCAAATTCATACTCAGGAAATTCTTTTGCGATTTCACAAAGCATTCTATCCCTCGTAACCTTTGCCACAATCGAAGCCGCCGCAATTGCAATCGACTTGCTATCGCCTTTCACAACGCACTCCTGCTCTCCTTTATACTCACGAATCAAATGATTACCATCAACTAAAACTATACCAAATTCAGATTTTCCCGCCACTTGACTAATCGCTCGACGCATTGCAAGAAACGTTGCATTCAAAATATTCATCTCATCAATTTCCTTTTCCGAAGCAATCCCAATTCCCACAATACAATTTTTTTCTATTGCCTCAAACAACCTTTCCCTTTTTTTCTCAGTCAATTTCTTTGAATCATTAATCTCCTGCAATTCTGGAAAATTCCGATTTACAATAATCGCCCCAGCCACAACTGGTCCAGCCAAAGGCCCTCTCCCAGCCTCATCAACTCCAACAACAATCTTATTGTACTTTTCATCAAATTCCATTAATTCATTTCTTTTGTTTTCTAATTTTTCTTTATCCATAAATTTTTCCTCTATTTTTTGTAATTTATTTAATAGGTTTATTAAATAACTTTTTATAAAACTGCCTTTAAAATATTCAATTTGATAATTTTCAAACACAGTCTAATTAAAAGGTTTCAAACTCAAGCCCACATTTTTTCAGTGCCTTTTTAAAATCTTCTGGCAATTTTGCAATAAATTCCATCTTTTCTTCTGTAATTGGATGTTGAAATTCCAATTTATAAGCGTGAAGCATTTGGCGTTTTTCGATATCTGTTCTGCCGTAGACACTGTCGCCTAAAATTGGGTATCCTAGATGTTTCATGTGAACTCTGATTTGGTGAGTCCTTCCTGTTTCAATATGAACTTTAACAAGCGTAAATTTTTCTGTCTGTGAAATTACTTCATAATTGGTAATTGCTGTTTTTCCTGAATTTAAATCATTTATTACAGTCATTTTCTTTCTGTCATTTTTATCACGTCCGATTTGTGTTACAATTCTTCCACTTTTCTGATTTAGTTTTCCTTTCAAAATCGCAAGATAAGTTTTTTTCACAGTTTTATCATGAAACATTTGCGATAATTTCAGATGTGCCTTGTCATTTTTTGCAATTATTAAAAGTCCGCTTGTGTCCTTATCTAGCCTATGCACAATACCAGGACGGATTTCCCCATTTATTCCCGACAAATCTTTAATGTGATACAAAATTGCATTTACAAGTGTTCCCGAATAATGTCCATTCGCAGGATGTACGACAATTCCAGCTTTTTTATTAATAACTGCCAAATCATTATCTTCGTAAATTATTTTGATATCAATGTTTTCAGGTTTAATTTCAACAGTTTCCAGTTCCGGAATTGCAACTTTTATTGTATCATTTTCTTCAATCTTATAAGCAGGCTTTGTCTTTTTTTGATTTACCAAAATATTTTCATCTTTTATAAGCTGCTGAATACGTGTCCGTGTCAACTCCAGCCTTTCTGACAAAAATTTATCAATTCTGCTTCCAGCTTCTTCTCTCAAAACAACAATATCTTCCTCATTTTCACTATCTATTTCATCTTCAAATTTATTTTCTACTTCATATTTTTTATTCATAATTATTTATTTTTCTTTCTTTTATAATTTTTTATTTCCCAAAATTCTATTCTTTTTTAAAATTTATCCCGTCAATACAATGATTGTAAATCAATTCCTTAATTTCATTCATATCATTAGTTTCGTAAAATTTTACAAGCAATTCCAAAAATTCCTCCTGATATTTTATAGGAACTGAAATAATCCCTGCACCATTTTGAATCATCACTTGATTTGCCGCCATCATGCTTGTCCTTTTATTTCCATCATAAAAAAGCTGGCTTCTCATTAAATATAGCATTAAGTTTATTGCTTTTTCTGTTGCAGAATTTTCACTTTCTAAAATCTTGTTCAAACTGTCATTCACTTTTTCTTTATCAGGAATTTCAGGCTTCCAATCTGTTCCACCCATACTGAGTCCTGGGAAAGGATTTACATTTGCCTCTCCAATAAGTTGATTTATTTTACAGATATAATTTAAATCAATCGGATATTTAATATTTTCCAAAATAAATTCCCACGAATGTTTCAAATTAACAATGGCATTTATATCCTTAATTTTCATATTTTGAATTCCCAGCCCTTGAAAAATTGTTTCAGTCTGAGGATAAGTCACAGCTATTCCTTCCAAATTTGCCGATTTCCAAATTGAATCCACTACATTTCTTTTTGCAACAAAAATATTTTCTTCTAATGTCATTTTATACTTATCTTCCATAAATTCACTCTTTTCTAAAAATTTTTCATCAATTTCTTAACTCTCATCATCACATTTCTGAAAAATGCTCATTTCCTCTGAATACCCTCGATTATGATGATTCTTAGCTAAAATCGCTACTTCCTCATCTACTTTTTCCAGCTTTTCAAAACTTCTTTGTGCGTGATTCTGCAACTGCGTTTTAAATCCTAATTTATGCAAAACTCTCGTTATAATCGACACATTTTCTTTTCCACAGTCGTGCAGAAGTGCCAGTTTAAAATACTTCTCATTATTTTTTAGTTCTGTTTTTTTTATTTTTTTATAAACTTCAAGTGAATGAAACTTATCATAATCAGACATTTCCAAAAATATTTTCTTTTCTTGCTCTGTCAATTTTTTTAGAGCCTCATTCATATAAGCCCTATTAATCTTCGGGTTAAAATACTCCATCGCTTTTCTAATTATATACATTTTTCCAACCTCTTTTACATATTTTTAATTTATATTTAATTTTTTATTAGACCTATCCAATAGCCACATAAACTCAGAATTTATAAATGAAATATATTTCCTATTTTTCTCAATTTCTAAATTTCCTTCACAACTACATCCCCCAAAATTTTCTTCAACTTCCTAATATTTTTTCCCTTTTTACCAATAAACTCCCCTTTATCTTTCTTTTCAACAAAAAATACTGTAAAATAACTATTTTTTTCAATTTTCCTAACTTTGCCAATTTTTTCAATATTCTCTAACTCTTCATTCAAATTATTTATTTTTATTTCAAAATCTGTTTTTTCTAAGTTTGTAATTCCTAGATTTTCTTTTTCAAAATTTTCCCTATTCTCTTTATTTTTCAAAGCCACCAGTTCTTCAATATTTTCCACATCAAAAAATCTCATTTTTTCCAACTCCTCTGAAAACTCAACCTTCTTCAATGTTAAATATTTTCCATCAAGTGCCTTGTCTTTTATACTTAATTTTTTATTTTCAAAGTTTTCATCATTCAACTTTTCAATATCAAACTTCGTGTTATTTAAAATAAAATTACTCATAATCCGCACCTGCTGCGGCAAAAATCCATCTCCCGCAAAATATAGATTACCATTTTCATATTTCACCAAAATTTCTCTTATGTGATTTTTTAATTTTTTCCCCTTTTCTGAAGTAAATTCGTAAAAATCCTTTTTCCCAGACACTTTCTCACAAATCTGATTTATTCTCTCTTCATTATTTTTTACAAGATGTTTTGGATATTTATAAATATAATATCTTTTTTGAATCATCTGTGGAAATTCTAAAAATGGCAATGTTCTTACTATTTTATTAATTTTCAGCCCTTCTATTTCCAAAAATTTTAATTTAAAAAAATCAATAACATCTTTGGAATTTATATAAAGAATATTTTCCTTTGCACTCACATTCGCATCAGTCCTTCCAGCCTGCTGAATTCCTTTGAATATTTTGATTTTGTTACTTTCCAAAATTTTTCTAAATTCTGCTTTTATACTTTTTTTATTCGGATTTTCATCAAAAGAGTTAAACTTTTCTCCATTATATTCTATAAAAAACATGTATCCAAAATATTTTGTATTCTCAAAATCTCTTATTAATTTATCCACTATTATTTCTCCATTTTTTATTTCTTTACTTTATAAATTTCCCTAACATATTTTCCAATCTAAATTTTTCATAATTCAAAATTACTTTATTATTTATTCAATTATAATTGAATATATTTTATCATTTTCTCCAATAAATGTATAGGTACTCTCCTTTAATTTAAAGTAAAAAAAAATCAATTTCTCTATTATTCCATGTTATACTTGACTTATCAAAATTATTTTAAAAATTTAGAGGTGATTATTTATGAAATCAGGTTATGAAATTTTGAATGATCCTTTTCTTAACAAAGGAACAGCATTTACAAAAGAAGAAAGAGAAAAATATGGATTATTGGGACTATTGCCAGCACAATTCCAAACGATAGAAACTCAAGCGAAACAAGTTTACAAACAATTTCAAGCGAAAGATAAATTAATAGAAAAAAGATATTTTTTGATGGAAATTTTTAACACAAATAGAACATTATTTTATTATTTATTTAATGAACACGTTGTTGAATTTATGCCTATTGTTTATGATCCTGTAATTGCAGAAAGTATAGAAAATTACAGCGAATTATTTGTAAACCCTCAGAATGCAGCTTATTTATCAGTAAAAGAACCAGAAAATATAGAAATAATTTTAAAAAATGCCACAAGTGATAGAAATATTCGATTGATAGTTGTTACAGATGCTGAAGGGATTTTAGGAATTGGAGATTGGGGAACTAATGGAGTAGATATTTCAGTTGGAAAGTTAATGGTTTATACTGCTGCAGCTGGAATTGATCCTTCTACAGTTCTTCCAGTTGTGATTGATGCAGGTACGAATAGAAAAGAATTGTTGGAGAATGAATTTTATTTGGGAAATAAATTTGAAAGAGTTAGAGGTGACGAATATTATAATTTTATTGATAAATTTGTAAAAACAGCTGAGAAAATTTTTCCAGATTTATATCTTCATTGGGAAGACTTTGGAAGATTAAATGCTGCTAATATTTTGAAAAAGTATGAAAATGAAATTGCAACTTTTAACGATGACATACAGGGGACAGGAATTATTACTTTAGCTGGAATTTTAGGAGCATTAAAAATTTCTGGTGAAAAACTTACAGATCAAGTTTATATGTGTTTTGGTGCAGGAACTGCTGGAGCTGGAATTGCCAAAAGAATTTTTGATGAAATGATTGAACAAGGACTTTCTGAAGCAGAAGCAAAAAAGCGTTTTTATTTAGTTGATAAGCAAGGATTATTATTTGAAGATACAGAAGGATTGACACCAGAACAAATTCCTTTTGCTAGAAAACATGATGAATTTGAAAATTCTAATGAACTAATAAATTTAGAAGCAGCAGTTAAAGCTATAAAACCAACAATTTTAGTAGGAACTTCAACAGTACCGAAAACTTTTACAAAAGAGATCATACAAGAAATGGCAAAACATACAAAAAGACCTATAATTTTTCCATTAAGCAATCCTACAAAATTAGCAGAAGCATCTGCGAAAGATCTTATTGAATGGACAGATGGAAGAGCTCTTATTGCAACAGGAATTCCATCAGATCCAATAGAATATAAAGGCACTGTTTATGAAATTGGACAAGCTAATAACGCATTAATTTATCCTGGATTAGGACTTGGAATTATTGCAACAAAATCAAGACTTGTAAATGACAAAATAATTTCAGCAGCAGCTCATTCACTAGGAGGAATTGTTGATACAAACAAACCTGGTGCTGCAGTACTTCCACCTGTATCGAAATTAACAGAATTTTCTGAAACAGTGGCACTTGCGGTAGGAGAAAGTGTGTTAAAGCAAAAATTAAATAGAGATCCTGTTGATGATTTAAAAGAAGCAATTAAAAATACAAAATGGATTCCTGAATACAAAAAACTTTAATTAGCTTATTGATTTTTCTAACTTTTTAAAGTAAAATGAAAATATATAAAAATATTAGGAGATGATTTTATGAAAATAGCAATGGCTGGAGATCATGCTGGATTTAATTTAAAAAAGGAAATTAAGGAATTGCTGGAATCACAAGGGCACGAAGTTATAGATTTTGGACCTTTTAGTGAAGAATCTTGTGACTTGCCTGATTTTATCTATCCTGCTTCACTTGCAGTAAGTAAACAAGAAGTTGACAGAGGAATCTTTATAGACGGTGTTGGCTATGGAAGTGCTTTAATTGCAAATAAAATTTACGGTGTTTATGCTGCTGTTTGTCAAGATCCATTTTGTGCAAGTTTAGCTCGTTCTCACTCAAATACAAACGTACTTTGCCTTGGTGGAAAAATTATTGGTTCTGCTATTGCACAAGAAATTGTAAAAACATGGATGACTACTGATTATTTGATAAATGAAAAAAAATATACAAATAGAGTAGAAAAAGTAATTGAAATTGCTGAAAGACATATAAGAAAAGACATTTAATCAGCATTTTCATTTTTAAAATAATTTTAAAAATAGAATTATTATTTTACTGAAATTTAAACTTATACTGTTTCCCATTTAAACAACAGACTGGTTATAAATTTCTTTGCAAAAGAATCAAAAAACACTTGTTAGCAAATAATATAAAATATAGCTTCTATTTTTAAACAGAGTTTAGTATTAATTTTGATCTATTTGATTAAAAAAATTTAAACATATAAAAATAATCCCTAATCTTGAATTATTATCAACAAAAGGGACTATTTTTTATTTTATCTACAAAAATTTTCCAAAGTTCAAAAATAATTTACTGTTATTTCTTTTTTTTATTATTTTAAATTTAAATATTTCAAATTTTAATTCTATAAAATCAATTAATTTATGCTTCCTGTGCTGCATATCCACCTTCGATTGCAACTTCCTTCACTTTTTCCTTCTTCTGTTTGATTTTTAATGAAAAAGTCCCTGTTCCAGCCTGATTTCCATATTCTTCGATATAATCAACTACAAATACATTTGTCATATCAATTTTTCTTACCATCTGTCCTGCTGAAATGATTTCAAGGCTTGCTTGTCTATAGGCATCGCTTGCTTCTGATGGAACTAATGACCATTGTGCAACTTTTCTTGTGTCATCTTCCGTATCTCCACTTGCTGCAGCCAGTATTTTCCCTCTTATTTCCAAAATTACTCCTAGATCTGTTGCTCTCGCATTTGAATCATCAGGCGTTTCAGAAATGTATTTTACATCCAAAATACTTTCCTTGTCTAGCAAAATTTCATTTTCTTGTCCTTTAACGCTCAATCTGAATCCCATAAATTATTCCCCCCATTTTATTTTTGACAACTAAATAATAGCACTATTTTTTTAAATTAATTTAATTTTAATTATCTGTTATTATTTTACAACAAAAATATCTATTTGTCAACCAAAATTTTAATTTTTTATTAATTAATCTACAAGATAAACCTTAAGAGCAATTTCATCATCAAATGGAATGGGCACAGCAACAAACTTTTTCCCCGCATCAATCATTCTAGCAATAATCTCACATTGACTTTTTGGCAAATATCCAACTTTCTCCTTTCTAGAATTATAAACAGCGACTGCATTTAAAGAGATGCCGTTAAATTCACGAAATAAGTCCATCTGAACCTCATCTTTAATTTTAATAGCAAAATTTCTAATATATTTAGCCCCTTCTAAATAAGTATCCAGCAAAAACAGTCTTCTTGACTTCTTTGTGTATTTGTCAATCAATGTCTTTGCATATTCAAACATCATTTCCTTCCCCAGCTTAATCTTTTCTTCCCGCCCATTATCCTTTTGAATGACAAGCACTCCATTTCCAAAATTAAACTCATTTATCATATAATTTCTCTGATTTTTCAAAAGCTCAAAATATTCCATCATTTCTTCAAAAATCATGATTTCCTTCTGATTAATTTGAAACGATCCCTTTTTCAGTTCAACCGACGTATTCTCAATATATGAATAATAAAATCTTCCATCCCCAAAAACCTCGATTTCATAATTCCCTCCATAATAAAGTCCATCAAATTCAAGTTTTATCCCATTAAAATTACTTACCAACATTTTTTTCACCTCTTTTATTGTACCTTCTTATTCCTTATTTCAGTCCTTCTAACTTTCCTTCGAGAAACAATTTCAAATTTTTTTCAACATCATTCATAAGTGCCAGCATACTTTTTTCAGACTTCCATGCAATGTGTGGAGTAATTACAATGTTGTCCAATTCAAATAATTTAGAATTTTTTTCAATTGGCTCAACACTCGTTACATCAATAGCTGCTGATTTTATTATTTTATTTTTTAATGCAAAATACAGATCATCCTGATTTATAACTGGTCCTCGTGCTAAATTCAAAATTCTAGCACTCCTTTTCATTTTTTTCATTTTTTCAAGATTTATAAGATTTCGTGTTGAATTAGTCAATGGTATATGAAGTGTTAAAACATCGCATTTTTCTAGAACTTCATCCAAATCATACCGTAAAACTCCATTCTCTTCAACTTTTTTATAATCCTTTTCATTATTTTTAGCAACCATTACTTTCATTCCCAATGCTTCTGCCATCTGAGCAACTTTTTTCCCAATATTTCCAAATCCCACAATTCCTAAAATTTTCCCCTCCACATCATCAATCGGATATTTCTGATAATCAGGAGCATCAATATCAATCCATTTACCATTTTTTACTTCCTCAAAATATTTATTAACAGGTGTTAATTCATTTAAAAGAAAAGTAATTGCCAGCTGTGCAACAGAATTAGTCGAATAACCTGAAACATTTGCCACCTTTATTCCAAACTCATTCGCACTTTTCACATCAATATGATTAAAGCCAGTCGCTGTAATAAGTATCAATTTAAGTTTCTTAGCCTTCTCAAACTGCTTTTTTCCAAGTTTTATTCTAGTTGTTATTACAACATCCACATCTTCTATTCTTTCATCAATTTTTCCTATTTCAGTATCTTCATATTCAATATATTCACCATATTTATCAAACTTTTCCTTTAAATCAATTGGTCCAGCTGTAATTCTATCCAGATACACTATTTTTAAATTTTTTTTCATAAATATCATCCCTCTTTTAGTATTTTACTATTTAATAAAAAATCAGTTTTCTCAGATTATATTCCAAACTATACTTTCATGGAATATATCCTATAAACTTTTTAATTTTATTTATAATAACCTAATTCATATTTATTTTCCCAAATTCAAATTTTAAAACAAATATACTATATAATGCTGACATCTGCCTTCAATTTATAAATAACATCCTTTCTTTCCACAACAATCATAACTTTTTCCTTTAATTCCTTGTCCCGCTTTATTTTTTGCAATAATTTTTTTGCTGGATTTATAGCGATGGCATTTCCTACATTTTTAAACATTGTCAGATCTCCCGTTGTATCTCCATAGGCATACGATTTTTTCAAATCAATGTCATACTTTTTACAAAAGTCTGCTATTGCCTTCTGCTTACTTTTAGCATCCCACATTGGAATGACATTCCCTGTAAAAATCCCATTTTCATTAACTTCATAAATAGAAGCCCTGTAATCTTCAACGCCGTATCTTTCAGCCATTTTACTAACAAGAAAATCTGGACTTCCTGAAATAATTATAACCTTATGCTCTTTCTCCTTGTGATATTTCAACCTTTCCCGTGTATACCGATAAACTTTATCACCTTTTAACTTCATCACCCTTTTAGCAATAAAGTCCATATCCTCCTTGCTAAAATTTTTCAATGCCTCCATATAAGTCTGCACAAGCTCATCTAAATAATCATCATAATCTCCAGTTCTATTCTCCCACTTGGAAAATTTTTCCTTAACTTTCCCTTCCCAAGTCATCATATCAATATACTCATACTGAACAAGCATCTTAAAATGTTCAATTAACAGCGAATCTCTGTAAATTGTTCCATCGATATCAAAAAATGCCGCCACATTTCTAGTTTTATTTCCTTTCACTTATATTCCCCCTAATTAAATTTATTTATCATCAATGTATTTTATATATTATGCTATATTTTACCTTATTTTCCTCAATAAATCAAATAATTTGCTATTCTAAATAATTTAACTTTAACTGTTTAGCAATTTATTTTGGTGCTGTATCTGAATAATAAAAAAACGGAAATTAATTAAAAATTTTAAAATACATTCCGCTTTTTATTTTTCTAAATCAAATTTTTTTACAGTTTATTTTACTCCAAAAAATTTAAATTTATTTTATTCTTTTCATAATCTCCTGAACACTAGACACCTTCACATCTTCTTCAATTCCATCCTCGCCTTTTACTTCGCCAAATCCCCATTTGCAGTAAACAATGTCAATTCCAGCATTTTTAGCTGTATTTACGTCCACAAGCATATCTCCAACAAATAATATTTTTTCTTTTGGAATATTTAAGTTTTGTGCCATTCTATCAACATTATAAGGATTCGGCTTATTTGGATATTCCTTTTCATTTGAGCCAAATATCCCATCAAATTTCCATTTAGATAATTTTTTATCAACAGCAGACAAGGCTGTTTCATGATCCTTGTTTGTTACAATACCTTTTTTCACGTCATTTTGCTCTAAAAAATCAAGCAATTCAGGTATTCCTTCATAAGGTTCGACACCATAGTCAAAGTAAATATCGTAATATTTTCTTATAACCTTTTCCATTTCCTCATTCGTTACATCCTCATATTTCTCTTTTTCCAAAATATTCCGTGCAAGCCCTGAAACTCCACCACCAACAAATTTTACACACTCATCAATAAAATACTGCTTTTTCCCAAGTTCTTCCATCGCTGAATTTACAGTCTTTGTAATAGATTTTGACGTATCCATAAGCGTCCCGTCCAAATCAAATATAACTAAATCATATTTCATAAATTTTTATTCACTCCTTCCCTAATTTACTTTATTTTTTTACGCTTCAGGTTCAATAACATTCCCGTCATCATCAATTGGATTCCCATCGTCATCCACTCTAACAACCTTAATGCTATCCAAATGCCCTCTCACACTTTCCTTAAACTTTTCAATATACATTTTTCTATATTTTTCTCGCTCTTTCTTCTCTTCTTCCGTCAATTCTCTCTCACGTGCCAATTTTGAAAATTCATTTATTTTTTTTATAATGTCTTCCATTTTTTTAATTTTCCTTTCTAAAAATATTACTTTTATTTCTAATTTTCATCTTGATTTTATCTAAAATATGGCATAACATATTAAAGTAAAATTCAATTATATTTAAGCCTTTAGCGTTGTACTTATTTTTTTATCTTTTCAGAAATTTCATAATCTAAAAAGTATATAACAATATTATTATACTTTATCGTCTATAATTTATCAACAATTTTCAGAAAATATTTCTCCCCATTTATATGTTTTATAAATTTTTAACAAAAAATCACAGTTAATCTTAATAACCGTGATTTTCATTTGCAAAAAGTTTTTGTTTTTATTTATTGTTCTATCTTTTATTTTTTAAAATGCTGAAACTACATAAGTAATCAAGACAACATACGATATAACAATATTTGTAATATCCAGTAAAGATAATGCTAAATTTCCATAATCCTTTAATTTATTCTTATTTTTTGATTTATTTTTACAATTATCTGTTCCTATTTTTATTTAAATTTAGCCTAATTTTTTCAACAAAACAAGAACTATTATTTCACGCTTCCAAATAAATCATTCAAAGCCTCACTCATTGTTGGATGAGTAAATATCATATCTTTTAGGAATGTATATTTTTGTTCAGCTTTCATAGCCGCTGCAACGATGTTTATCATTTCGTGGGAAGTGTTGCATAATAAAGTACATCCCAGTATTTTATCTGTTTTTGCATCTATAACTGCTTTAAGCAGTCCATCTGTTACACCTTCTATTTTTGCTTTTGGAATTGCCATTGCTTCAAGTCTTCCTGTTTTTACTTCATATCCTTTGGCAATCGCTTCACTTTCAGTCATTCCAACTCTTGATAATGGCGGATTTATGAATACACTATATGGAATTACATTTCTGTCATTTACTGTTCTATTTCCTCCATTGTAAAGATTATCTCTTATTATTCTAAAGTCATCAAGAGAAATATATGTGAATTGAAGTCCACCTTTCACATCTCCCATTGCCCAAATATTATCAGCTGTTGTTTTCAATGTTTCATCAACTACAACCGCACCTTTTTCGTCAGTTTTTACTCCTGCTGCTTCTAAATTAAGTCCTTCTGTATTAGGTCTTCTTCCAATTGCCACAAGAATTGCGTCTGATTCAATTTCAATCTTACTTGCTCCTTGTAAAATTTGCACATATCCTTTTCCATTTTTATCAACAATTTCCTCAATTTTTGATTCCAGTAAAAATTTAACCCCTTTTGCCTCAAATATAGCCTTTGCCCTATCAGCAATTTCTTCATCTTCTCTAGGCATAAGTCTTTGTGCCAAATCAATCACTGTAACTTCTGACCCAAAATCAGCATACATCGAAGCAAATTCCAGTCCAATGTACCCTGCTCCTAAAACAGTCAATTTTTTAGGAAGTTCCTTCAATTCCATAATCGAAGTGCTTGTATACACATGGTTACTTTCTTTAAGCCCTTTTATACCAGGAATTATTGTAGTCGAACCTGTATTTATAAATATCTTTTCTCCTTCAATCTGAACATTTTCACCATTGCTTTCAATATTAACTACATTTTTTGAAGCAAAACTTCCAAATCCATCGTAAATATCAATATTTTCCTTTGTAGCCAGCATTTCATAATTTTTTCCACGCAATGCACCAATCAGTGTATTTTTATTATTTATACTTTCTTCATAAAATCTTTCTTTTTCTTCAATGCCATTTAACCCTTTATTTTTAAGAACTTTTGTACTGTCAACAAGCTTTTTCGTAGGAATACATCCAATATTTATACAAGTCCCTCCATACATCTTGTCCGATTTCTCAATCAAAGCGACATTCTGACCTTTCCCAGCCAAAAATCCTGCCAGAGTTTTTCCACCTTTTCCAAATCCAATTATTACTGCATCATATTTTTTCATTTTCTTCATCCTTTCTATTTCATACAACTATAATTACATAATTGTACTTATTATAAAATTAATTTTTATATTATAAGAATACCACATTTTTTGTAAAAAAACAAGAGTATTTGTGTTTACAAATTTTATTATTTTTTGATTCCAGTTTTATTAAATATTTTGCTTTTCTTACTTCTTATATAAAAACATCCGATAATATTTTTAATACCTTTAACAAAAATACAACCTTTTATTACTTTTTTCTCTTTTAAAATAAATCTCACTTCTTTAATTCTTCCTAGATTTTAACTTTTCGATATTTCTATTTTTTTAACTCTTTCAATTCTTCATTTATTTTTATAGCTTGATTATATTTTCCTTGCTTTTCATACAGCTCTGCCAAGCTCGTTAACGCAAGTTCCTTATGTGCAAGTTCTTTTGCTTTTAAAAGGTTATTTTCAGCCTTGCCATAATCTCCTTTCATTTCGTAAACTTTTGCTAACAGACGCAATAATCTTGCTCTTTTTTCTTCAATATATTTTACATTGTTTTCTGAATGTGAAAACAATTTTTCCGATTCTTTTAATAACCATTCTTCAGCTTTGCCATAATCTTTTTTCGACATATAAAGTTCCCCTAAAAGTCTTTCTGCATTCGGATATTTTTCATTAACAAGCTCCTTGTAGAGTTTTTCAGCTTCATCAAAGCAATCATGCCTCTGATAATAAAAAGCCAAAGTATTTTTTACCTCAATATTTTTATTTAAATTTCTTTTAAACGCTTCCACCACTTCGCTATCAATTTCTTTCCTTTCTCCATATACCCACACTCTAAACAAGGTATCTTCCCTATAATCTCCCTGATCCATTGCTTTTATATAATATTTTCTTGCATTCATTTCATCTCTCTGATTAGCATAAATCTGCCCTGCAAATGCACTTGCTTCCTTTACTCCTCTATCCGAGCCTTTTCTTGCCCATTTCAGTGCCTCTTCATTTTCTCCTCTCGCACTATAGTTTCTTGCCAGATAATAATCTGTCATCGGAATGTCCTTTTCCACACTTTTAAAATACACTACCCCAATCCGTAAATATTTTCTCTGAACTTCTCTACCCTTTTGCAAAATTCTTTCCTTTTCTGCCATTGTTGGATTTTTCTTCATTTCAGCAATTTCCATTTTTGCCTTTTTTAAAGCTCCTTTTTCCTCCTCCGAGAAAGGAATATTCCCACTACAGCTCACTAAAAATAATACACTTACCAAAATTAAAATTATCTTTTTCATAACTTGTCCTTTCTATATTTTTTCAATATTAACAAAATTTATATTTCTAATTTTAAGTAGTAATATTATACCCTATTTTTTTCATAAATTTTCTTTAAATAAAATCTTTCTTCAAAATGACCCTACACAATAATATTTACAAATTTTGTTATATAAATTTCAAAAAAATAAAAAAAGACTTCTTAAACTAAGATTTTTTCTTAATTTTAAAGACGTCTTTTTTATTATTCTTTATTTTCTCATAATTTCCATTATTTATAATGATTTGCACAGGCGATAACTACTATACTTGTTTCTGTCAGTTTATATATAAACCTGTGCTTATCTGTAATTCTTCTGCTCCAATATCCACTCAGTTCATGCTTTAAAGGCTCAGGCTTTCCTATTCCTTCATTGCCGTTTCTTTTGATGTCTTTTATTATTTCATTTATTTTTTTGACTATTTTTTTATCCTGTTTCTGCCATTGGAGATATTCTTCCCAAGCCTCATTATTCCAAATCAGATTCATTATTCCACCTCAATTATATCATGTATTTGTACATTTCCCGCCTCTACTTCTTCTTTTCTTTTTAACAGTTCATTATAATATTTCTTATTTGACATGATGTAAAAATTTTCCATCAAATTGTTATACTCCTCTTCACTCATCAGCACCACATTTTTATCGTTTTTTCTTGTTATAATGACTGTTTCATAATCATCAGTTGCCTTATCACAATATTTTTTTAAATTATTTCTTACATTTGAATAATTTGTAGCTATCATACTAATCACCTCTACTTATTGTACAATATTTTTGACAAAAAATCTACATGTTTTATATCATTTTTTATTTCTAAAGTCAGTTTACATTACAATAAATTCTTTTATTCTAAAATTCACCATAATATTCTGTTCTACACTAAATAAAAAAATTTGAAAACCTTTACCAAATGTAGTAAAATACTCTTAAGATATTATTTTTTACCATACTAATATGATGGCTTAAAACTGGGATTTTTTCTCAGTTTTCTTGTTACCAAAAATTTTTTCTCTTTTTATTAGAGAGAATTTTATCATATTTAAAAATTTTTGAAAGGAAGGAAAAATGGGAAAAACGAAAGCAATAAATGAACGAAAAACTAAATTTGGTACAGAACCTGTTGGAAAATTGCTGATTTCACTTGCGGTTCCTGCTATCATTGCTAACTTGGTTAATGCTCTTTACAATGTTGTGGATCAGATTTTTATTGGACAAAAAATTGGGTTTCTTGGGAATGCGGCTACAAATGTGGCTTTTCCGCTTACGACGATTTGTCTTGCGATTGGGCTTATGACTGGAGTTGGAGCTGCGACTAATTTTAATTTAGAATTGGGAAGAAAGCGTCCAAAAAGGGCAAAAAGTGTGGCTGGAACTGCGGCTACAATACTACTTTTAAGTGGTGTTATTTTGTGTATATTAATTAATATTTTTTTAAAATCAATGTTGACGGCATTTGGAGCTACCGATCAAATTTTTAATTATGCGATTGAATATACTCAGATTACATCTCTTGGGATACCTTTTTTACTATTTTCAATAGGAGCAAATCCTATGGTAAGAGCTGATGGAAACGCCTTTTATTCAATGCTTGCAATAGTTATTGGAGCAGTTACAAATACTATTCTTGACCCGCTGTTTATGTTTGGATTTGATATGGGAATGGATGGTGCCGCTTGGGCGACTGTAATTGGGCAATTTATCTCAGCAGTTATGCTAGGATTATATTTTTTTAGATTTAAAAGTGTAAAATTTGAATTGAAGGATTTTAAGATAAAAATACGAGAAATTGGAATTTTGTTTGCATTAGGAACATCACCTTTTATTTTCCAATGTTCTGCGTTAATCATTCAAATTGTGACAAATAATTTACTGAAAGTATACGGTGCAAACTCTATTTATGGAAGTGAAATCCCTATTGCCGTGGCTGGAATCGTTATGAAAATAAATGTTATATTCATAGCAATCCTTTTAGGATTAACCCAAGGGGCACAGCCCATCGCAGGATTTAATTATGGTGCAAAAAAATATAGCAGAGTTTGGGAAATACTAAAACTAACATTAAAAGTGGCATTTATTATTTCATTGGTTTCATTTGCGGTATTTCAAATTTTCCCAATCCAAATAATCTCTATTTTTGGTAAAGGAAGCAATTTATATTTTAAATACGGAACAAAGTATATGAGAGTCTTTTTATTCTTTATATTCCTAAACGGTATTCAAGGTGCGATTACAATGTTTTTAACTTCCATTGGAAAGGCTTCCCAAGGAGCTTTTCTATCACTTGTAAGACAAATTATATCACTTTTGCCATTGCTGATAATTTTACCGCATTTTATGGGAGTTGACGGAATTATGTTTGCATTCCCAATAGCAGATTTCATAGCTTTTGCAGTGTCGGTTATTGTTTTGAAAGGTGAAATGAAAAAAATTCCAAAAAAAGATGAAACTTATTAAAAAATTACATATTTTCAAAGATAAGGACAAGGGGATTCTAGAACAATAATAACCAAAAAGGGCAAATATTACATTTACTTATATGTAAAAAATGCCCTTTTTAATATTTCACTTTTTACTCATACCTTCAAACTTATAATCTATTTTCTATAAAACTTGGTTTATATTCTTTTATTTCTTCATTTATTTCTCTTACGTGTGAATCATTTTCATGAATATTTTCATTCACTATTCTTCTTCAGGATAAGTCATTCCCCATTCCTTACGTAATTTTGTCATAATATCCATAATATCTATCGTATATTCCAGTTTCATTTTATTAATTCCTGTTTTTACAGACTCTTCCATATTCTGAAGTTCATACTGAAGTGCATTTGATGTCATTCCTGCTGTAATTTCTTCAACTTCGCCAGTTTCAGTATAAACTATTTTAGCCTTATCAGCCCTTGGGTATTCAGTAATTTCAATATATGCTTTCTCACATGCAATTACAACTCTTTTTGGCTGTTTTGAGTGAAGTGTAAGTGCTATTGTTGACATTTGCTGTTCCTTATTCATCATAATTATACTTGCCTGTTCATCTACTCCAGTTGGTGCATACTTCACCTGTGAAAGTACATTATCTGGTTTTGAAGTCATAAACAGCCTTGCGATAGAAATAGCATAAACTCCTATATCAAGCAATGCCCCTCCTGCCAGATTCCTGTTGAAAAATCTGTTATTCATATCATATTCCTTGTAACTTCCAAAATTAACCTGTATCATTTTCACATCCCCCAGTTTACCTGAGTTTACAATTTCTAAAAGTTTAGTATAAAGTGGCATATTGAAAATTGTCATTGCTTCTCCAAGAATAAGATTTTTTTCCTTTGCAATTTTTACTGCTTCTTCAAGTTCTTCGCTATTTAATGTAATTGATTTTTCACATAATACGTGCTTCCTATTTTTAAGTGCTTCAATCATAAACTTTATATGCGTATTATGGGGTGTTGTAATGTAGATTATATCAGTTTTCTCATCTGTAAACATATCTTCTATTTTATCATAAACTTTTTGAACTCCGTATTTCTCTGCAAATTCCACAGCCTTGCTATGTGTCCTGTTTGCTACTGCATAAAGTTTTTTCCCCATTTTTTCAAGAGCCTGTGCCATCTCATTTGCAATTATGCCAGTCCCCAGCACAGCCCATTTTAATTCTTTTTCTATTTTTTCTCCCATATTTCTACCCTCTTTCAAAAAAAATATACTATATTAATTTTTAGTTAATAAATTATACCCTCATTGCATATTAAAGTCAAGAAAAGAATAGTAATAATTTAATAAATAAGTTATTTAATCTTTTATTGCTATTCTTACAATTTTACTGTTAATATTCAGCTTTTTTGATAATTATTCAGCAATAAATAAATAACCAAGTTTTCATCCATATTCCCTTCATATCTCAAACTATTAAGAACCATTACTGACATTACAAATCTCTATTTAGTAATTGCTTCATTAAGAAATTTTACTTTTTCAAATAATTTGTTAAATTTTCCAGTCATTCTTATCATTCCTTTACGTTATTTAAATCTCATTAGATATGTTTTTTATCTCTACAAGGGGGCAAGACTCCTTTTTTCAAAATATTTTTATTTTGTTAAATTCTAGGTTTAACAGTTCTATTATTATAACTCGAAATTCAAGATTATCAATTATTTCTACCTAATAATAAAAAATAAATTCAATTAGCTATGCCATTTTTTCATTTTATAGGCTATAATAATATTAAAATATATAATTTTATGTGTAATAAAAACAAGTGATTGTAAAAGCAAAAGACATAAAAAATGAATAACAGATGTACTTATAATTCCAAAAAGGTAAAATCCCTTATTAGAGAAAAAAAATTGGAACATTCAATAAAGAAATACTGTGCTTGTCATAATTTTTAGACTTTTACAAATAACTATGTAATAAAAAAATAAGGAGGATTGATGAAATGAAAAAAATTATATTTTTCATAATATTTTTATTACTACTATCATGCGGGAAAAATGAAGATGTCGCTAATTCAGATAATTTGGCTAATTCTAACAAATTTAGTAATAATAATGAAAATATAAAAAAAACTAACAATGAAAAAAGCACTGCTAATAATGAAAAAAGTACTGAAGAAGAGATAAAAAATATGGTCACTATATGGAATACAGCTTCCAGTAATGCTGATTTTAACACTTTGGAAAGAATATTGGGAGATAAGATTGACTATTATCAGTCTTTAGTTTCTAGAAATTATTACATTGCAGATCAGAAAAGGTTTTTTCAAAAAAATCCTGTTTATAGTCAAAGAATAGTGGGCGACATTATAGTTACACGACTTTCTGATAACAAAATGCTAGCAAAATTTGTTAAGGAAGTGTCTACAAAGCGTGAGACAAAAGAATACCCATCATATCTAACTTTTGAAAATGTTAATGGCAGCTGGAAATTAGTAGTGGAAAGTGATGCTGTTTCAGACGCCAATATTGCAAGGATAAGACAGAAAAAAAATAATGGTCAAGAAAAAGAGCAAAGACGACAACCTGTTATTATAACTCCTAACAAGTCACAATACTATTACAGTTCTTCAATTACACTTGTTGGAACGCTTATACACAGAAAATATCAAACAACAGAGATATTCTTATTAAGATTAAGCACACCTATTACAGTAATCGGAGATGCTGAAGATAGCCCAACTGAAACAAATGTACAGGAAATTCAATTAATGGGAAATGCGACACTTTCTTTATTCAATAAAGATGTTTTAGGAAAAAGGGTACAAATTACTGGTGAGTTATTTCATTCGCACACAGGACATCATTACACTCAAGTTTTAATTTTGGCTTCAAATATAAATTTTTTAAATTAATCATGAAAAGTTAATATAAAAAATATTAACAATTATTCTGTTATCATTATTAACAGCAGTTTTCTTGTACGACTGAATTAACAATCTATTAATCTTACCTTAAATCACAAGGTATTTCAAATTCAAGAATAACTTCACATAATTACTGAAGCAAACAATCTTCGTAAATAATTTGAAAAAACTGGAACAGCTTAAAACAGAAGAGTAAAAATTGCTATAATTACAAATCAAAATTATTAAAATTTTTTGGGAGTTTTTTTGAGAGTGTTCAAAATTTCGTATAAACTTAAAATAGAGAATGTCCATAATTTTGTGTAAACTTAAAATACAATAGATACAGGATGGTAATTTTCATCATCCTGTTTTTAAATTCTTCCTTCAAAATAAATACTTGATTGGAAGTATATTTCTCCCACACACTTGACAAATAGCCTTTATATACTTTAAAAAAATAATTTTCATATCATTTTTTCAACTTATATTTCACTGAACGTCCTTTTCCCACTTGTTCAACAATACTTTTTTCAATTAAGCCATTTACTGATCTTATGACTTTTGATTTGCTATATCCACTTAAATATTCGATTTCTTTCCTACTTAATTTTTCATATTTTTTAAGAATTTCAAAAACTTTTACTTCCCTATTAACTAAATTACTTAGAACTGTTTTAATCATTGGCAAAGTTATCCTTATGCTATTTTTATGTGTCTCAAAAGATGGCTTTACAATATTTTCCCGATATTCATATTTTATTTTTTTTATTCCTATTCCAAATTTTTCAATTATTCCTAGCCGATAAAAAATATTTGCTATTATGGGATTTGTCAAAGTTGAGGCATATCCTCTCATATATTCATCTTCAGACATTCCTGATGATAAATTTCCTGGTAATATAATCTCTATTTTATCATTTGACATTATTATTTTTATATTTGCATTTATATCCCACAATCTATGAACTATCGCACTTGCAACAGATTCCTTGAAAGCCTCTTTTGAAATTTTTTCTTTTTTTATACACTCAGCACCTTCTATCTCTTCATATTCATAACCTCTTTCAAATATACTGATAACTTCAAAATATTGTTCAAGTATTGATTTTTTTTCAATATTTTTCCTAAACAATATCCTATTTCTATTTTTCCCTGCTATATTCTCACCTAAAACTACTATATCGATTCCAGAAAATTTTCTATTATTATTGTCTGCGAAAAGTTCAGCAGCTATAGTAAATTTCTTATTTTCATATAAATTCAATGTTTTTAATATATCTAAATTTAGTTCTTCTATTCCTACTATTTCTTTCATTTTCTGTTCTAAAAATTTAAACTCTAATTTCTCATTTTCTATTTCAATTGCCTCATAATCTTTTCTCATTTAAACCATCCATTCTTCTAATTATAACTTTATTTAAATTCATAAAAATAACTACAATCCATATATTTAATTTAAAATAATATTTTATAAATTAATTATACTTTATTTCTACTTTTTTTGCAACGAAAAGCTTTTCGTTTCATTTTTTATTTGTCATAATATCTTATACAATCTGTGATTCAATTAAAAATATAGAGATATTTTTAAAATTTATTCAATCATTTTCTTTATATTTCCACAATTTATACCAAAAGGTAACTATATAACAAAAAAGTGCATTCTTGCTATTTGTTTCATTATGTTATAAAATAAACACATAAAAGAAAAGGAGGAATCATATATGAAAAATTATTCAATAGGAATTGCGGATGGAGCAAGAACAGAATTCCATCAAACATTAGGATTAACAGGAGCGGAAGTAAGTTTTAACAGTTTACCTGCAGGTGTAAGCGTACCATTTGTTCATTCACATAAAGAAAATGAGGAAATATATATAATTACAGAGGGTAAAGGTACTCTGACAATTGATGGTGAAGTTGTTAAAATAAAAAAAGGAAATGTAATTAAAATATCCCCTAATGGTAAAAGACAATTTGCAGCTGCAGATGATGAAGGTATCAGCTATGTATGTGTTCAAGTAAAAGAAAATTCATTAACTTCATATACTGAAAATGATGCCATTATATATTAATATTATATATTAATAGGGTTTGTCTCAAAAAAAAATTTAAAAAATAATGTGGAAACTGTATTTTTGAATTATTTAAAATTTTACTATTTTGAGACAGCTCTTTTTTTGTACTTACTTAAAGTATCATATGATGGTATAATGAATGCAAGAGGTGATTTTATGAGAAAAATATATACAGAATGTCCAGTTGAATATACTGCTTCAATGATAGCTAATAAATGGAAAATACTAATATTGAGGGATTTATTAACTGGTATAAAAAGATATAATGAATTAACAAAATCTATAGTCGGAATCAGTGCAAAAGTTTTAACTGAAAATTTAAGACAACTTGAAAGTGATGGAATAGTTGTAAGAAAAGTATATCCAGTTGTTCCACCAAAAGTAGAATATTCTCTTACAAAGAAAGGTAGTGAACTAAAACCTATTTTTGATTTAATGAACGAATATGGAAATAAATATAAGAAAAAATAAGATTTATAGATATTCAAAAAAGAGTAAGTAATTTAGATAATTTTTATAAGTTTATACTTGAAGTTATTACATTTTTTAAAAAAAGTACAATACCGTTTATAAAATGTGCTATAATTAAAATGCATACTAGAAATAAAAATTATATGAGGTGATTAATATGATAGAATTGGAACAACTTAAACAGCTTATTGCGTTTGCAACATATGGAACATTATCAAAAGCTGCTGAAAAGTTGTATATTTCACAGCCTGCACTTTCCCGTTCGATACAAAAGCTAGAAAAAACTTTAGGGGTTGAACTGTTTGACAGGAAAAAAAATAAGATGGAATTAAATCCAAATGGAAAAACTGTTATCCAGTACGCAGAAAAAATATTCAATCTTGTAGATGAAATGGAAGAAAAAGTTAATAAAAATAATCAGATTCAAAATAATTTTTCAATTGGTTCATGTGCTCCCGCTCCATTGTGGGATATGATTTCATTATTTGGAAGATTTTATCCTGAAAAATACATTCTTCATAAAATAGAAAATAATCTTCAGCTATTTGAAAAACTTAAAAATGACAGTTATCAGATGATTATTCTTTCTGAGCCTATTGATAATTCTGAATTTTTCTGCATAAAATATAAAACTGAACAATTATTTTTATCAGTTCCTCTAAGTCATCCACTGGCTAAAAAGAAGGAAATACATTTTTCAGATATTACAGATGACAGAATGCTCTTATTCAATCCAATCGGAATATGGAAGGATGTAGTTTTAGAAAAAATGCCTAATATGAACTTTCTTATCCAAAACGACAGGATTATTTATCAGGAATTAGCTGAAATGCAAAATTTACTTCATTTCCGTTCAAATTTTACACTTGAACGTGAAGACAATTTCAAAAATAATATTTCAATTCCAATTGCTGACAAGGAAGCAAAAATGACTTTCTACTGTGTCTGTAAGAAAAATATAAAAAATGAAATTGAGAAACTTTTTGATAGTTTTAGTAAAGATTCTTAAAAAATAAGAGGGAAGAAATCTCCCTCGTATTTTTATTATTTTCTTCCATTAAGCCATTTTACTATTTCGACATCATCATGATTTAAAAATAGACTTTCTTTTTTATCAAGTTCAGCTATTTTATTCATATCTTCTACACTCAATTCAAAGTCAAATACATTAAAATTTTCTTCAATTCTGTCTTTTCTTGTTGATTTAGGTATTGCAACTACATTTCTTTGAATTAGCCATCTTAAAACTACCTGAGCTACAGATTTATTGTATTTCTTGCCAATTTTAGACAAAATTTCATTTGCAAATATTCCATTTTTTCCTTCTGCAAAAGGTCCCCATGATTCTATTTGAACCCCATATTCCTTCATTATTTCATTTGCTTTGACCTGCTGATTGAAAGGATGTGTTTCTACCTGATTTACAGCTGGCACTACTTCATTATTCATAATAAAATCAACCAGTCTGTCAGGATAGAAGTTACTTACACCAATTGCTTTTATTTTCCCTTCCTTATACAGCTCTGTCATCGCTCTCCAAGCTCCATATACATCATTAAATGGCTGATGTATCAGATATAAATCAATATATTCCAAATCCAATTTTTTTAAAGAAGTTTCAAATGCCAATTTTGCCTTTTCATAATTTGCATCACTTACCCATAATTTTGTTGTAACAAAAATTTCTTCTCTAGGTATACCGCTTCTTTTTATAGCTCTTCCCACAGCTTCTTCGTTTCTGTAGGACGCAGCTGTATCAATTAATCTATATCCTGCTTTTAACGCATTGTAAACCGCTTCCTCACATTCTTTCATATCATCAATTTGAAATACTCCGAATCCTAATATTGGCATTTTTACTCCATTGTTTAAAGTTACGTATTTCATAATATTTCCTCCTAATTTTATATATAATTTTTTAATTACAGTTGTACTTTTAATTTTCTTGAACTTATTTTATCAATTTTTTCTCTTGAAGTCTAATATCAATTTTGCAAATTCACTATAACTAAAACACATACTATAAAATTATCCATCATAAATTACAATATTAAATACAACATTCTTTTAACCTTGACAACAAAAATTTTTGAGCTACAATTATATTAGAGAAAAATAAAGAATTAAAAATTTTTTTATAATAAAAGGAAGTGACTTGTTATGGCAAACCGTATCGTTTTAAATGAAGTATCTTATCATGGATTTGGAGCAATTGAATCTATTCCAAGTGAAGTGGAAAAAAATAAATTCAAAAAGGCTTTTATTTGTACAGATCCTGGATTAATTAAGGCTGGAGCTGCTAAAAAAATTACTGATGTGCTTGATAAAGCTAATTTGGAATATTTAATATTTTCTGATGTTCAACAAAATCCTACGATTGAAAATGTAAAAGCTGGGGTTGAAAAATTTAAAGAAAGTGGTGCAGACTATATTATTGCAATTGGTGGAGGTTCTGCTATGGATTGTGCCAAAGCTGTGGCAATTATTATAAATAATCCTGAATTTTCTGATGTACGAAGTCTCGAAGGAGTTGCAGATACAAAGAATAAATGCGTTCCAATAATCGCAGTTGCAACTACAGCTGGAACAGCTGCCGAAGTTACAATAAATTATGTTATAACAGATGTTGAAAAAAATAGAAAATTTGTCTGTGTTGACCCACACGATATGCCAATAGTTGCAATAGTTGATCCAGGAATGATGATGACAATGCCAAAAGAATTGACAGCTGCAACTGGACTTGATGCATTAACTCATGCAATCGAAGGATTTACAACAAAAGCTGCTTGGGAAATGACAGACATGTTCCATTTAAAAGCAATTGAATTAATAGCAAAATATTTGAGAAAAGCTGTGGAAAATGACGAAGAAGCTAAAGAAAAAATGGCTCTTGCCTCATATTTAGCAGGAATGGGATTCTCAAATGTAGGACTTGGAATCGTACACTCAATGGCTCATCCTCTAGGAGCATTCTACGGAACTCCACACGGTGTTGCAAACGCAATAATTTTACCAACTGTAATGGAATACAATGCTGAATATACAGGGGAAAAATTTAGAGAAATAGCAAAGGCTTTTGGAATAAAACATACTAAAAGAATGGCTCCCGAAGAATATAGAAAAGCAGCAGTAGATGCTGTAAGACAATTGGCACACGATGTAAATATTCCTGAAAATTTAAAGGGAATAATGGACATAAAAGATTTGGATTTTATTGCCGAATCAGCTTTGAATGATGTTTGTACTGGTGGAAATCCACGTGATACAAACTTGGAAGAAATAAAAGAACTTTATAAAAAATTATTGTAATTTACAAAAAAAACTCCATTCGTTTTAGAGTGGAGTTTTCTATTCATATTAATTCCGAATTTAAATATTTAATTTTCTCAAAATTCAAGTCTATTTACTAATTATACTAAACCCTATTTGAATAACGAATACATTATAAATCTTTTTAGTAGATTAAACCTAATATTTACTTTCAAATAATTAAATAAATATTCGCTTTTTAAACGAAGAATAGTATTAGACAAACAATTTAACCATATCTTCAGAAGAATTAACTAAATACATCTTTTTATGAAAATTTAGATATGATAAAATGTGTAAATAAGATGCCTACATCATATATTGTATTTTGAATTTATACAAAATCACGGACACTCTCTTAAAAAAAATTATCTTCTTCTTCACCCTGAACAACTTCAAATCCCTTTTCATAAGAATATCCACAATTCACAACTACCAATTCCTCATAGTCATTTATTTTAACCTTTTCAATCTCATTCTTTTTACTTTTTTCCAGTTTTCTATATTCAAAATCAGGAATCGTCACTTTAAATTTATTCAGTTCTCCCCTAGCTTCTATTTTTCTTATTCGCAATTTCCTCTTGTCGTTTTCTAATAAGCCTTTCATTTTTTCTTTTAAAATCTCAACATTTCTATTTATTTCTTCAAAATTCTCTTCGTAAATTATTTTTGGAATCACATCATATGAAGCAATATTTCTAAATATTTTTTGAACTTCAGATTTCGTTTTTTCATATTCAACAATATATTTTTTTAAATATTTTATATTATCCGTCACTTTATTAAAATATTTTGTATCCTTTAAACTTTCATAAGAATAAACACTATTAATCAAATCTAATTTCTGAGCTTCAGAAATAATTCCATCAACTTTTAATAGTACACTTTCAGATTTTTCATGAATTTCTTTATCTATAATAGCCTTCGCTCCTTTAATTCCAGAACATTCTTTTGTAAAAACAAAACAATTATATTCTTCATCAACTTTTTCCCTATTACGAAAACATCTCCCCATTCTCTGAAAAAGCCCATTCAAATCCGACAATTCTGTAATCAAAATATCAAAATCCAAATCAAGAGAAGCTTCTAAAACTTGAGTTCCAATCCAAACCCCATTTTCTTGATATCCTTCTTTTTCTCTTCTATTTTTAATATCTTCTCTAAATCTCTTTGGATTCGCAAACTCAGTGATTTCCTTTTCTTTATTTGTCCGATCTCTTTTTATAAATCTACTATGTATCAAATTCAATTCCTCTTTCGGAATATCCAAATTTTCATAAATCTCTTTTGCTTTTTTAACTGTATTACAAACAACCAAAATTTTATTATTTCTATATTTTTCTTTTATAAATTCTGCATTTATATTTTCTTCCATCACTTTTAAACTATGTCTTTTCTTATCATTCGTAAACGGTTCTGTCGTAACAAATTTTACACCTTCTTTTTCAAGCAAATAAGTAACAATCCCAGGAAGAGTCGCAGTCATTATCGCAAATTTCCCTCCAAAATCAGTAATATACTTCAATCCATAAATCAAATAAGCCAACAAATCTGCTGAATACATTTGAATTTCATCAATAACTACTTTAGAATAAGACAACGTCGCTACCTTCAACTCAAATCCTGGAGCTCTAAACACAAAATCAAATAATTGATCTATTGTACAAATTGTAAGCGGAAGTGAAAATTGCTTTGTTCTATTTATATATTCCGATAATTCTTCATTTTTTAGTAATTTATTTTCTTTAGAATTTTTTTCTGTATAATATTCTCTAAAATCAGAATGAAGCAAACCAATTCTTTTTTCTACATTTTCTCTCACAATATTTTTCACAATCCTATCATAAATCGCATTAATTGCCACTCTCAAAGGCAATGTAAAAAATCCCTTATTATTTCCTATCCAAAGTAACCCAGCCTCTGTTTTCCCATATCCTGTCTGTGCCACAACTACCATATTCTCATCTTTATGCTGTTTCATAAATTTCTGCAAAGCATTCCAGTCATTTTTAGGATTGTCCTTTCTCAACACATCTTCCAAAAATTTTTCCATCTTAATTTCTAAAAAATCATTTTTTTCTTCAATAGTCGTATACGAACTTGCTGCATAATCTATTTTATTTAACAATCCTTTTAACATAACGTATTTCTTAAAAATTTCAAGAGCTTCTTCTTTTTTCGTATACATTTTTTCTGAATAAATTCTGTCATTTAATTTATAATATTTCTTACTCAATTTTTTTATTTTAAAATTATCATCTTCTCTTTTAAAAATCGAATATTTTTTTATTTCTCCATAAATTTCTTTAATAATCTCAAAATAAATATTTTCCAAACTAGTCAATTCTGTTTCAAAATCATTAAGTTCAAATTCCATTTTCTTTATTTCTTCCTTAAAATCTTCATCTTCTATTTCAGAAATATCTCTTTCATGATGCAATGCAACAGAATGTGCTAAAATCTTTATATCCTCTTTATCAAAATTTTCTTTTAATAATTCATTACTATTAATAAATGCTGTACTCAAGATACCATGTGGAATTTCATTCTTTTTTAAATCAATTTCATATTTTTCTTTTAAAAGACTCTTTCGTTTTTCATTTGAAACTTTATATTGAAATTTTGCATTGATTTTCCCTAAATCGTGATAAATACAAGCTAAAAGTAATAATCTTTTATCAACTTCTATATTCGGATACAGCTCTATTAATTTTTCAAAATTCTGTATTAATTTTTTTGTATGCTCAACTACTATTTCTCCATTAGATTTAGCTAAAAAAACATTTCCCATCTAAAAATTCCCTCTCTTCTGACATTTAAATCACATTTCACAAAATACAACATCATTTTCTTCATCAATAGGAACTATTTCTCCTTCTAAAGCTGTAATATTTGAAGAATAAATTACTTCTTCCTTATTCCAAATTCTTACCATTTTAGATGATTTCTTATTTCCAATATTTTCAGAAACATAATTCTTAGTTAATTCATATCTTGTCCCGAAAATTCTTGAATTTCCCACTTCTACTGAAGAATCAGAAATAAAATTTACTGGAATATATGCAAAAGTATCCTTTTTAAGCTCAATATCCTCTTCCAATTCCTTTTTTTTAATTTCTACAATTTTAACTTCATCAATTACAACAATATCCTCTCTTCTCCCCAAACTCGGATATTCTCTCGGATATTTAAAAGCCTCAAAAATTAAATTTAAAAATTCTTCAGATTGATTTTCTGGAATAATATGAATTATTAAATTTACATCCACTAATAATTCCGCTGTTGCAACTCCTCTATTCACACCCAATCCATTCACATCAATCTGATGTCTTCCTTTTTCAAAAGAATTACCATTTTTAAACTCATATCTTGTATATAAATCATTCACTTTTGAAAAATAATTTCCACTAATACTTATTTTCATTGGATGATATTCCTTAAAATCACAAAGCGAGTGAACCATACCAATAACTGTCGAATAAGGAGGAAGAGGATAAGTTTCTTTTAGCTGAAAACTAGTTGCAACTTTGTAATTTGCCATATTTTGATATAGTCTTAATTTTATTGCTTTCATAAAGATTTTTAGTGCATGACAATTTTAATTTATTTTTTAAAATTTCATACACTTTCCCTCCCTTTTTTCCTATTTTTTATAATATTCGTCAATTTTATTTTTCAACTGTTTAAAAAATTCTGGAACATTTAAAACTTTAATATTTCTTTTAGCTAATTCTGTTTTAATTTCTGTATCATTTTCAAATTGTTCTTTCACAATTCCAACAACCGTATCATTTTCAATAAAATCATAAATTCCACTTGTCAATTTTTCAACCAAAATTTTATTATTTCTCACATCAACCACATTTTCAAAAAATGGATTTTTTATATCATAAACTCCACCAATTATAAATAATGGCTTTAGGTCTTCTCTTCTTCCACGAATATCTCTATAAAGTAATGAAATTGTATCCAATAATTTATTTACTCTTCTAGCTTTTTCTTCATTTTCTATTTCAATTTCATCCAATTCATCAATACCTATTTTATCCAAATCAATCGTAACAGTATATTTATAATAAGACTTATGAATTTCCGCCTGTGCAATATTCGGAAAAACCTTTTCATTTCTATCAATTCTATCCACTAATCCTTTATTAGTCAAAAATTCCAAATCTCCCTTAAATGTTTCCAATGAAACTGCATTAGAAAGTCTAACTATTGCTGATCTATTTTTAGAATTATCACCTTTAACTGTTTTCATATACCCAAAAAAATCCAATTCTGGATAATCTTTTATCGTAGTTTCTGCAGAAAACTGAACAACTTTTTTATCTCCACTACCTTCTGCTTTCACATTCGCTTTATTCTCATCCAATTGTTCAACAATGTTATATCTAATAGCCTGTCTTGAAATATATGTATACTGTTCTCCTCTATTTCTCGATATTTTCTTCAATGTAGCAACATTTCCAATTCCTTCACCATAATTCGCACTTTCTGCTAAAAAAATCGCTGTAAATGTCAATCCTTTTTTATCCATGATTTATTCATCTCCCTTTGTCGTATTTTTTTCTTCACCTGTTTTTTCAAATTTATCTTCACCCAAAAGTCCTATCAAGAAAGCATGCCCCAATGTTTGGAAATTTTCATCATCAGTAAAAATTTTCCCAAACAAATAATGAACATTTCTTCCCGCATAAGAATGTCCTGAAATCAAAGTATCCATAAACATATTCACATCTTTTATTCTCAATGAATTTTGCAATCTATATAATAAACTTCCTAATTTCTTGTCATTTCCACTTTTTCCAAGATACGCTTTTCTAAATTCTATCCCATCTCTTCTAATAGAATAAACATCCTTTTCTTCCAATTCTTGCGAAACTTTTTTATTCTTGACTTCTTTTTCAGCTTTCTCCATTTCTTTCAACCTCCTAATATATTCAAGATTTACCAGCAACAAATCCTCAAGATTTCTTAAATTATAATTTCCTTTCACTTTAGAAATTTTGTAATGACACAATTTATTAATCAAAGAAAACAAATTTTCATTATTTAATAATTCCGAAATTGTAACATCATATAAATAAAAATATCTTCTATCTAAAATATACCATTTATCCAGCAATCTATCTAATCTTAATTTATTTTTATTTAACAACTGCAAAATATTTTTTGACAGCAAAGTAAATCTATATGTTTCGTTTTCATACTTAACAACCTGTATATCAGATAATTCATATTTAGACTCATTCGTTCTCTTTTGCATTTCTCTCAATAAATTTTTATACAAACTAATATTCTTTTCATTAAAATTTTCATTATAAATTTCACTAGCCATACCATTATTAATACTCTCCAACTGTTCTATACTATGATTAGCATTAACAAACATTCCCTTACTTGCTCCATACACAAATCCCGCTGGAACACATGAATAAATTAATATAACCAACGGAGTAACCGCAATATCATTTACAAAATTCCAAACATGCGAAGGTTTTCTATTTACATCAAATCCTGTATTATTTAGAAATCCTAGAGTATTTTTAAAATCTTTCATTGGCATATTTGTAACTGCACATTTATATTTAAATTTTGATTTATCCATTTCAATATATTCTTTCGCAGTATCAACAAAATACGATTTATATTCTTCATAAATATCTTTAGCAGAATTTCCTCTGTTTAAAAATGAAACACTATTCCAAGCATTATTTATTAAAATATATGCAATATTTTTTGCAGCCAAATAATTTTTGCTATAACCTCTTTCATTTGAAATCTTTAATTTAAAAAAATTAATAATTTCCTTCATAATTTTAAGATTATTTTTTATATCTTGATTTATACTATCACTTATTTCTTCATTTTTCTTCGGTTCTTTTACTTTTTTCAACGCTTTTTCAAGTTTTTCGATCTCGTTTTTTCCATCATTTTTTATAAAATCATACGCCGCTTTATAACTATTTGATTTTAATTTTTCTTTAAAAAAACCAATTTTTTCGTTTATTCTTTTCAATTCTTCAATTTCTTCAATCTTTCGATTCTCATTTTCAAAATCATCAATATACTCCTCAAACTCCAAAATTTTCCCATAAGTTAAAGTTTTCCCATATCTTTTTATAAAAAAATCAAAATATTTATATTCAAAATCTTCTAAAAGTTCTAACAATTCTTCTTTTGAAAATTTCAAACATCTATTTTGATCATCAATAAATTTTCTTACTTTTTCTTCTCCATCCGATGTTTCAAGTATATTAATAAATCCCAATAACCCTGCATTAAATAACCAATCTTTTAATTTTAATTTCATTTTCCCGTCGCTCATTTCTCTTCCTTCTCACACTAAATTATTTCAAGCATCCCAAATCCACTTCCAGTCACACTTCCAAGTCCTGCACTATAAATATAATCTAAAAGATAACTTTTTCCTTCAAATTTTATTGTTCCTACTGAAGCGTCAATAAGTATTCCCTTAAATTCTTTTTCTGAACTTTCCTTCTGAGCAGCACTTCTTTTGTCATAATGCTTAACGACTACTTTCTTCGTTTTACTCGCATCTATCACTAAATTTTCAATATCTTTTTCTACATATTCCCCCATTATTTCTTTCAATCTCAAATAAAGATTTCTTTTTATAATCACAGGAAATTCCTCATCAGTTCCTACATAATACTTATCTTTCTCAGTTTCTCTATCATGATCCCTACAAACCACTGGCGACAACGTTTTCACATTCAATACATTATTTTTTACAAATTTTCTTTGAACAACTGAAATATTAGTAATTCTAACTTTAGTTTCATCTGATATTTTAAATTCTTTAAATCTAATACTAGAAAAAGCATTATAAATATTTAAACTATCTACATTATCAAAAATAGAAAAATTAATTATAAATCTTTTATCATTCTCATTTAAAAATAAAATTCGTTCTTTCTCAAACTTAATCGCATGAAAATAAACAGCCCAAGTATAATTTTTTTGCTTTGCTGAATCAAAAAGTTCTTCAAAAATCTCCCTATCATATTCTTTCAACCCAACTTTCAACATATGCAAAATTTTAACCCTAAAATTAACTGGAAATGTGTTTCCTTCAATTAATTCAATATTAATTCTAAATCTCATATTTTATTCACCCTTTTTTTTATTAATTTACAACTATCTATTAAAAAAATATATCACTACAATTAAAATTACAATCCAAGTTAAAATCCCATAAAACTTTTCTTTTCTAGTTGCTTCTTTCCAACCAATTCTAAACTTAAAATTTATTTTTGTATTTCCAAATCTCATTTTTAGAATTCCTTTCTTGTATTAATATTAGTATAACCCACACTTTAAATTTGTCAATACCAGTTTTTCATTTTTTAAACAAAGTGATATGATATCGATATTTATAATACAAAATGTTCCTATTAAATTATTAAAAAGAAAATATATTGTTATAAATGAAAAACATTTACAATACAAAATGTTCCTATTAAATAAAAATATAAAATTATAAAAAAATAAAGGATGATTTACAATACAAAATGTTCCTATTAAATCAGCAGGCAGAACAACAACTACATAGACTGCTAGATAATTTACAATACAAAATGTTCCTATTAAATAATGAAAAACTTAACAGTACAAAACGTTTATAATAAATTTACAATACAAAATGTTCCTATTAAATTGAAAAAAACACAATTATGATGAGCAATGGGGAAGATATTTACAATACAAAATGTTCCTATTAAATTATATCTAACAATAACAATAAAAATAAAATATAGAAATTTACAATACAAAATGTTCCTATTAAATTTGGATTAATGTACAATCGCTTTATTCTTGGATTTGAATTTACAATACAAAATGTTCCTATTAAATTTGAAAAATGCTGGAGGTTCATTCAGCATAAAAGGACATTTACAATACAAAATGTTCCTATTAAATCGGATAATAATGAGTATTATGGAATAGGATTTATTCATTTACAATACAAAATGTTCCTATTAAATTGAAAAACCCAAACGGAACTGGAAGTGTTGTTAATTATTTACAATACAAAATGTTCCTATTAAATTGTTGCATACGACTGCGACATATACAGTCGACAATTATTTACAATACAAAATGTTCCTATTAAATTAATAAAAATCAAGATAATATAATAGTTAATGAAAAATTTACAATACAAAATGTTCCTATTAAATCTCATTAAAGGCTCTTCCAATATTTTCATCAAAAATATTTACAATACAAAATGTTCCTATTAAATCTTACTATCTCTAACCTACCTAAATAGTATACCATTTTTTTCTGTTTTTGTCGATACCAATATTTTTATATATTTTTACCAAAAATTCCTTTTTATTTTTTTATATAACAGTCAAAAAACTCAATAAAAATCAATATTACTGAAAATCTGTCGACGTCCCGGCTTTTTAGTGTTATTACAGGTCGACAGATTTTGTTTAAAAGAAGTTTGAAGTTTTATCATCTTCGATTCCCCAAAATTCTTTTTCTAGCCATTTTTCTTGACGAGATTTAAAAATTATTAGGGAGTCCTTATCTTTGCGAATAAATTTTCCTAGTTCTATATTTAATTTTTTTAATAATACTGGTGTTATTTCGCCTTCAAATACTGATTTCTGAACATTTGTTAAATATTTTTTACAAATTTTAAATATATTTCTGGAAATTCTGGCTCCATTTTCATCAGAAAGAATATCATAAACTAAAATTATATACATATTACCACCATATTTTGAATCCTTCGTATTTTTTATCTTCTAATAAATGTTTTACTAACTTGTATGCTTCTAACCTCATTAAATGACGATAAGAAACTTTTCGATTCAAATCTCTGTGTTTTATGGTTGTTTCCAATCTTTCATTAAAAGTTTTCAAAATTAATTTTTGAGTATTTTCTTTCATGTAGAAATAATTTGAGTCTTTTACAAAATCTTTTTCTGTTATCATTTTTTTATTCAGTAATGAAAAAATAATTCTATCTGCTAGAAGTGGCTTAAATACTTCAGAAATATCAAGCGATAAGGAAAATCTTCTTTCACCAACGCTATGTAAATAACTTATTGTTGGATTTAGTTGACTCACATAAATTTCTGATAAACAAGATGTATAAACTAATGTATTCAAAAAAGAAATCATCGTATTAATCATGTTGTCAGGCGGTCTTTTTACTCTTTTTTCAAAATTTATTTCTTGATTTACAATAATATTCCATGTAGTATAATAAATACGACGAATACTTCCTTCTATTCCCATTAATTCTTCAACATTCTCTGTGCGAAAAATTCCTTTTCTAAGTGCTTTAATATCTGTTATTTCCGACTCCAATTCCTTTCCCCGCTCTTGATAATATCTCAAATTTCGCAAAATGTTTGTACTTGCTGCATCAATTATTAATTGTGCCAATTCAATTCTTTTTTTATTATCTGTATAATTTTCAACTTGTTTAACAAAAAGTTTCCCGGAAACATTTGATTCTTTTGGATAAAATGTTCCTGTATAAAATCCATAATAATTAAAAATATGAACTGGAATCTTATTTTGTGCCAAATAATTTAGAGCTTTTGTATTCAATGAAATTTCTCCAAATAGATAAATATCACGAGTAACTTCAATTTTTATATCCTTAAATCTTCCATCCGCTGCAGTAATTCTAATAACATTATCTTTTCGTTTTAATTCTCCATTTGAAAAAATAAAATAACTTTCTGACATTATGAATCCTTCTTTCCAGTAGTTTTTATAATTTAATTTTTTTGGTAATTTTTTTAAAATTCTAATATATAACTTTAAGCAATTTTAAAAATATTTTTAAATAAGTTTTATTTTTAGAGAATTATCAAATATAGCAAAACTCATAATAAGAACATTGTTTACACATTTTTTCATTAATTACAGAAGGAATTTTTTTATCTAAACAAATTTTTTCAATATCTTTTAAAATATCCTTTAATATTTTTTCATCTTCCAATGTCAAAAATACTTCTTTACGCTCTTTAATCACAGGATAATCAATGATCCCTTTTTCAATATTAATTCCTCTCTGTTTTAAAAAATAAATGTAATACTTCACTTGCCAAATAGCTGCTTTTTCAATAGATTTACTTTTTTTAACCTCATGAATAACTTTCCAATGTCTAATAAAATCAATATTTACAGTTTCTTCTATCATTATTTGTTTTGTTTCTAAATTATAACTATTTTCATCAATTAATTTCCCCATTTGAACGTTTTCATTGTCTTCTTCAAGATTAATATTTCGTGAGTTATACCACAACTTTCGTTTGCAAACAAAATAATAGTTTATCATCAATCCTGTTATTTTCATTTTGTATCGCCTTCTTTTACTAATCTTTATATTATTTATTTATTAAAAGTATACCGTTATTTTTTCTAATGTCAATGTCATTGTAGCTTTATTTATATTTTTTTTAGAATTCAATACAAGATTTCTCTTTTCGCAATTTTATAACCCCAATAATTTTTTCTCTATTTTTTTTCTAAACTTTCTTTTTTCTTATATTTACCTTGCTCCCTTAATTCACTCACTCCATCTATATTTACTATTTTATCGTTTATTAAACCACTCGCTATTCTGTTTATCCTTATTTTTATTTCTTCATAAGTTTTATAACTTATGATAAATTTATTTCCATATTAAAAATTCCTACGAAACTATTTTTTTTTAACACCTTTCATTATTTTTAAAACAGCATCTCTTTCATTTCCAAAATTTGTATTTAAATTTAATTTTTTACATATTATGCTAATTTATGCTTTTGATTAATTTTTTTCAATGTTGTAAAAAAGTGTAATCAATTTTTTAATTTGTTGCAATACATTATATAATTTATGATTCATTAAATTTTTTATTATTTTTCTATCATTTTAATTATACCTCAATTTATAATTTTTCAAAATTTAAAATATTATTCTAAATTTTTTATTAAAACGAAAACTTCTCTTAAATTTTTAAACTTTTTTATCAATCACTTTAGGAACTAATACAAAAAATATCACTATCAAATATTATCAAAAAATGAAAATTCATTTTGAAAGAAAAAGACTTCTTAATAACTTTTAAATCTTATAAAGAAAAATGGCTAGAAAAAGAATTTTGGGGAATCGAAGATGATAAAACTTCAAACTTCTTTTAAACAAAATCTGTCGACCTGTAATAACACTAAAAAGCCGGGACATCGACAGATTTTCGGTAATATTGATTTTTATTGGATTTTTTGACTGTTTTATAAAAAAATAAAAAGAAATTTTTGGTAAAAATATATGAAAATATTGGTATCGACAAAAATGAGAAAAAGTGGTATACTATATAAGTAGTTTGGGGAGGATAAATTTAATAGGAACATTTTGTATTGTAAATTTATTTTTTATAATTCATAATTCATATAGTCTAAAAATTTAATAGGAACATTTTGTATTGTAAATATTTGATAAAAAAGTAGCTAAAAACGTGTATGATTTAATTTAATAGGAACATTTTGTATTGTAAATATCTCATCTCCAAACTGCTTTAATAACACGTGTATCATTTAATAGGAACATTTTGTATTGTAAATGAATCTTTTACAACGGCTGGAAGTAAAGGAGCTTATGATTTAATAGGAACATTTTGTATTGTAAATCTTTGAGTATCGTTATCTGCTGTTTCTTCTTCGATATTTAATAGGAACATTTTGTATTGTAAATCTTCAGAAGTTCGTTGTCTTCTTGTTGCAACTCTTTTATTTAATAGGAACATTTTGTATTGTAAATCTTGATTCTAAAAACATCAAAAGAAAATATATTGTATTTAATAGGAACATTTTGTATTGTAAATCTTCTCTAAGTTCATTTCAGGATCGTAAAATCTCATTTTAATAGGAACATTTTGTATTGTAAATCAAATTACCGCCGCTATTCCAACGTCTGCAATATCTATTTAATAGGAACATTTTGTATTGTAAATGCTTTACAGTTTTACCAGTTCCAAGCGTTTTCATCATTTTTAATAGGAACATTTTGTATTGTAAATGCACTTGGCTCTATAATCCTTGAGAATTCCTTTATAAATTTAATAGGAACATTTTGTATTGTAAATTTGCTTGTTCCACTCTCTGTATCAACTGTTTTTGCTTTAATAGGAACATTTTGTATTGTAAATACATATCTTTTTCAAAATTTTCTTTTTCGCCTTCTCATTTAATAGGAACATTTTGTATTGTAAATTTACCATTATCTCTAACAGTACCTCTTATATCATTCTTTAATAGGAACATTTTGTATTGTAAATATGCTCCCAAAATCGATATTAGAAAATAATGTCATATTTAATAGGAACATTTTGTATTGTAAATCGATCAACATATGTTTGAAATGGCATATTATCCTTTATTTAATAGGAACATTTTGTATTGTAAATCCGCGTGATGGTCCGGCACTTTATCCGAAGCAACAATTTAATAGGAACATTTTGTATTGTAAATAACGAATGTTAAATCAAAGCAAATGACTTGGGAAATGGGAGTAAGGAACATTTTGTATTGTAAATAACGAATGGTTTTTGCATAAGAATGAAGGTATTTATATTTAATAGGAACATTTTGTATTGTAAATGTTACTGGATCAAAATCCATTTTTGAATATTTTGACTTTAATAGGAACATTTTGTATTGTAAACGCCTATTAAGACTTTTCCATCCCTCTGGAGTTGTAGAATTTAATAGGAACATTTTGTATTGTAAACCTTAATAAGGAGGATAAAAATGAGTTTTAGTGAAGCATTTAATAGGAACATTTTGTATTGTAAAGATGGCAACGTAATAATTTAATTGTTTTTTTGCCGTTGATTTAATAGGAACATTTTGTATTGTAAAGTATCTTCTACATAACTATCATAAAAATTACTACAATCATTTAATAGGAACATTTTGTATTGTAAAGGTCAAATTATACAAATATTTAAAAGATATGGAATTAAGATTTAATAGGAACATTTTGTATTGTAAAGCAGTAATGCACCCAAGACAATTAATACTGATAAAAATTTAATAGGAACATTTTGTATTGTAAAGAATGATAACATACAATTATTAGTGTCTAAATTACAAATTTAATAGGAACATTTTGTATTGTAAAGACAAATAAATTTATATTTCCAGCTGTTATAAATCCAAATTTAATAGGAACATTTTGTATTGTAAAGTATAAATAAAAATATGTATAAATAAGGAGAATAGAAATTTAATAGGAACATTTTGTATTGTAAAGCAATATGATAAAGATAATTATAAGATAAATATATTCGATTTAATAGGAACATTTTGTATTGTAAAGGTCAGAATATCCAATTTTCTTTCGTATATCTTTCATTTAATAGGAACATTTTGTATTGTAAATAAGACATCGGTTGTGGACAAGGAAAAATCAGATAAGGATTTAATAGGAACATTTTATATTGTAAATACATTACAACAGGAACATTGGAGCATTTGAAGTGTTAAAATATAAAAAAGCTAAAGTTGAACTTTTAATATTTGATATTGGATATAATTTAAGAAAATATATTCATAAAAAAAGACAAGAAGATATAAAACTTCATAAATTAACTAAAAACTAAGTTTTAAGAGAAATAAAGTTTTTTAATTTTTCTTTGATCAAAAAAAAATTGTAATCAAAGAACTATAAAAAATTAGTGAGTGTTTAATTTAGGCAAAAAAATAGAAGCTAAACTCAAAATTTTAATCATTTTGAGATAACTTCTTATACTAATATTAATTCTTAAATTTAAGTATTTAACCTTCTAATAATCTGTATATATTATTATTCCTGTAACATCTCATCAAAAATTTCTTTTAAATCAATACTTTCAATAATAGATCGAAGAATTAATTTTTCTAGTTCTTCTGAAAAAATAACTTTAATATTTTCTTTTTTACATTCTTCAATTAATTTTGGATTTTCCTCTTTTTTTGCTGAAGTTATGACCAAAATTTTATCAATTAGTTTACCATTATTTTCCCATACATATTCCTCGGCTTTATTTATTTGTTTTATAATATTATCAATATTATTATCAGAAATCACATCGTTGTAATTTTTTACTTGCATAGCTATATTGTATTTTTCCAAATTTGAAAGTCCTGATATAGTTACCAAAATATCCGTCCCATGTTTTTCTTCTTTACTACCACCAATTCTTTCAATTTCATATCCAGGATAGATTTTTTCTAAAATATTTTTTATTACTTCTTCCCACTGAGAAGCTGTAAATTTTCGATTATATTCATCAATAACTTTTTCAGAAAATCTCTTTAAATCAAAAGAAGATTTCACTTGTTCTGATACAATGTTTTTTATATTTTCAATAACACTTGTTGATTCCCTATTTCCTTCTAAATTTCCCATAATTTTTTCAATATCTTCTGAAAAACGGCTAATATTCCAAAATCTATTTCTTGCTTTTAACGTACTTTGTATATTTCCAGAAACATCTTTTCCATGTCTGTTAAAACATCCTTTGTACTTTGCAGGAAAAATATGTCCATAATCTTTCTTTTCATCATCAATCTCAAACCCATATGCTTTATCCCAATCTTCAGTTGCTTCAACTATAGCAACGCTCCCCCAATCTGGCAATCTAGGTATTAACAGTATATCTCCTTTTTTTACATTATGATACATTTTCTAGCACCACTATCCTTTGTATTAGGCAATTTTTGATTTTCAGCATACCCCAAACCTTGTCGTAAACGTCCTTGCTGTAATTCCTTAAAAAAGAAATCTTGATTCTTTACATCAATTCTGTATCCCCAATAATTTTTTTCTCTATTTTCCATCTAAAATCCCTTCTTTCCTGTATTAATTCTATTTCTTCAATTTTCCATTCCTAACTACATACTATAAACAGTAACCTTTATGCTTTCTTCATATTCTGGATTCAAAAGACAACACCAAATAATTGTTGCTTTCTCAAAAATATTTGACACAACTTCAACTGTATCCTTTATTTGATCCAATGAAATTTCAGGTCCTCCTGTTATATTAATAAAGACTCTACCGTCTTTATTTTTTTGTAAAGTTCCCAATTTTAATTTCAAGTTTTCTAAAAATGTTTCAATATTTTTCAATTCTCCCACTTCAGAAATAAAAGAAACTTTTGACGTTTTTTCAAATAATACTTTTAAATCATCTAGGTCAATATTTACTAGTCCTTCATTTATCAAACTACTGACTATTCCATTTAGACCTATTTTTATCTCTTCAGCAGTTTCACAATTTGTGATAAAATTTATTTTTGAATCAAATAATTCGGCATCGCCATTTCCAATATCGAAAATTCCTATAAAATTACTTCTTTCTGCATCCTCAATTACTTTTAAAGCAATGTTTCTTTCATTTTCCAAATTCGTATTTAAAACTATAAAAATTGCATCTGTATTTTGAAAATCTATTCTCAAATTTGCATAGCTATCTTTTGCTCCAATGATTTCTAAATTTTCATTTTCAACCACATCTAATGGTGTTTCTCCTAAATTGATTATTTTTATTTTTTTCACAGCAATCCTCCTTAATTTCAATAATTTATTTTAAAATCTCATATTTAATAACATAATCCCCTTGACTTTTTAGCCACATTTCTGCTCCAAAACTCCCATAAACCTCGGTTAAAACATTATAAATCGTATATTCTACATTTTTTTCTTCTCTTTTTTCCTCTTTTAATATTCTTGCAGTTGGAAATTTATCAAGAACGTATTCAATATAACCTTTGTACTCAAATTTAATTTTTGTGAGAGGTCCAGAATGCATAAAATGTATATATTTTCTAAATTCACCATCTTTAAATTTGTCAGAATAATTTAAGATTTTAAATTTTCTGCCTGTATTTTCTATCTTTTTCATTCTATCAATTCTAAAAATTGCAGGATATTCTTCTTTATTTTCAATATATCCAATTAGATAAAAATAATATTCAGAAAACATTATTGACAGTGGCTTTATTCTGTATTCTTTATATTGTTTATCTTTTTTTGTATAATTTAAATGCACCCATTCTTGGTTTTTTATACATTGCGCTAATTTCCAAATGCTTTCGAGTAGTTTCTGTCCATGTTGTAAAGGAATATAATTCACCTTTTCACTATTTATCAAATTTTTTATTATCTCCCTATCGTTTATTGAGGAATTGTTAACTAGTTTCGTTATTAATTTTTCAGTTTCTTCTTTATTAAAAGCCCGACTTTCAAGGATAATTTTACTTATAGCCAAAAGTTCTTCGTTTGTAAAAGCTATCTTGTCATTCTTTTCAAGACAATAACCTTTTTTTGAACTAGAATATTTTATATCCGATTCACCTTCTTCAAAAAAATAATTCCTCAAAGTAGCTATATCTCGTTGTATCGTTTTTTTATCGACTCTAAATTCATTAGCTAAATCACTTCTATTCACTATCTCTTTTTGATTCAACCTTTTCATTATTTTTAATATTCTAATCGATTTTTCCTCAGAATTTTCATTTTTCATGATTAAGATTAAGCCTTTCTAAAAAATTCTTCTCAACGTTTTAATTATACCTTGATTTATCACTTTTTCAAAATTTAAAACTTTTTCCTAATTTTTCTATTAAAACAAAATTTTCTCTTAAATTTTTTTCTTCAAGATATCTAATATCTCTAACATTCTTTATCTCCTTACATTTGTTATTTAATTATACTTTTATATGAGACATCTTTTGTCCCTTTAGAATAAAATTTATTTTTTCAAAAAAATTATGTAATTTCCTAAATTTTCAGAATTTTTAAATTTTTATTCTATTCAGATTTTTCTTAAATTCTATAACTAAAATCATAAATTTTAATACTAAATGCAATGTTTTTTTTTAATTTTTTCAAATTTAATTTCATTACTCCTATACTCAATTTCTTATTATTTTCAGTATATTAAATTAATTTTTTCAGTCAATTAAAAAGATGATATTCCTTTTTTTCTCAATCTTAACTGAATTAAAACAAGTTACAAAAATAACTTTATTAATAAATTGTCATTTTTTTTCATTTATGTTATAATAACAACTGTTATATAAACAAATTATTTTAAAATCAAAATATTTTGATTTAAATTACTTACTTGGGAGGAGAAAAATGAATAAATTTATAAATGGAAATTTGCTAAAAATGAATACAGAAGAATTTCTGTCTAATATAAAGAAGGCTTTTAACGAAGTTTTTTCAAATGGAAATATTGAAAAGATAAATTTGATGAGCTATTTGTCAGAGAAGAAATGGTTAGGTATAAAAAAATGTGGACTTTTACTGCCTTTTCTGCCAGAAAAATTTGGAGGAAGAAAAAACAGCCAGTTTGAAATTCAGGAAGTACTTAGAATTGCAGGTAGCTATGGTGTACCAATTACACTTAGAACAGGAATTGAAGGAGCATTAGTATTGCAGCCGCTTCTTGAATATGGGAATGAGGAGCAAATTGAAAAAGGTCTGGAAATGATATTTAACGGAGAAGGTGGAGGACTAGCTATAACAGAGCCTGAAACTTCTGGATCTGCCATAGCAAAAGAAATGCAGTCTTACTATGAATATGTTGATGAAAATACAGTTCATGTTAAAGCTGATAAATATTGGCAAGGAAATTCTCAAAGTGATTTTTTATTAATTGCAGCAAAGGAAAAGAAAGAAGGAAAATTATCAAAAATAATTAGCTTAATTTTAGTTCCAAGAGAATATATAACTTATGATGTGCTAAATTCGGAAGGTTTAAAAGCAGTAAGATATGCTGTAAATCATGTTGATGCAGAAATTCCTGCAAGATATATAATAAAACTTTCAGAAAGCAAGGCAAACTGTCTTAGAGAATTTCAAAATATCTTTATAAGAAGCCGATTACAGCTAGTTGGAATGACACATGGAATTATGGAATATATTGTAAAAAATATAAAAAAATATTCTAAATCTGATATTCCATTTGTAAAAGGGGAGCTGGACGAAATAGAAACAATTTATGGTGTGTCAAAAATTATGTATGATTACACTTGCGATAATGTTGATCCTGAAAAATCGGTGTCAGACAAACTTATGGAAGCAAATATTATAAAGAGCCTTGCTACTGAGTACACATACAATGCTGCAAAAACAGCGCAAAAGTTATTGGGGGCAAAAGGATTTGAAGCTGGGCATCCGATGAGCAATGTGGCAATTGACTTTAGACCATTTACTATCTTTGAAGGTCCAAATGATATGCTTTATGCAGAAATTTATGACCATTTTTCAAAAGCTACGGCTGTGGAGAAGAAGGAGGGAATCCGAATTAATAAAAATTCTACGATTTATGAAAGATTTATTTCGGATAGACGATTTGAAAATATATCAGTAAATAATATTGTTAATAAGGTAGACGATTTAATCAGTTTTCTAAAACATCATACATTAAATGAGATGGATCAGATAAAAAAAGTTTTTGTTGGGAAAATACTGGCAAGATTGTTTCTTTTAATTCAAACAGAATCAGATAATTTAATAAAATTTTTGATAAGGGATATTAGAAAAGATATTTTGGATTTTGAATATAACAGTTAAATTAATAAAAAAAGAAGGATAACCAATAAAAGCTATTCTTCTTTTGTTTTTTTCTTTAATAAATTAAATATCAAATTTTCTCAAAATTCAAGTCTATTTAATAAATTCCAAAAATTCTTTTACTTGTTTTTTCAAGGCTTCTTTATGCTCGTCAGTCAAGTTCAATATTCCTGTTCCCCATGCTTCTGCTGGTACGATTAACCCTGTTCCAGTTCCTTCCATTGGATTCATACGGATATATGAAAATAATGTTGAAAGATTTTGTCTTACAAATTTTCCTTCAGTTGAACCTGCAATACTACTCACAGTTACTGGTTTTCCTGCTATTACTGTTGGTGTTTCCCTATCAAAAGCCACTAACGGACGAGATAGCCAATCCAATAAATTTTTTAATACAGCAGGGTAAGAACCGTTGTATTCTGGTGAAACTACCCACATAGCATCTGCTTTTCCAACTTGGTCACGAACATCTTTAACTGATTGAGGTGCTGGAAATTCTGTATCTTGCTCCAATAATGGCACATCTCTATAATTTAAAAATTCCACATTCACATCTTTTTTCAATTTCTCTGCAATATAATCCGCAATTGTTTAATTAAATGAATTTTTTCTAAATGATCCTACGATTAATAATACTGTTTTTTTTGACATTTTATTTTCCTCCAATTTTTATTTTTTTATTTATAAATTATACTCGAACCTATTTAAAATCAAACTACTAAAATTGTACAAATTTAGGTTTTGAGTAAATAGTTACAATTTTTGAGTTTGCTTTTAAAGTAGTTTTACTTTAAATTATCAAATACAATAACTTTTAAAATTTTTCAATTTATATTTATTTTAATTCTTCCAAATTTTATAACGATCTACTTTCACTTTTTCATTAAATTACTAATTCTAAATATCTTTAAATTTTTTCAAAATCCTAATTAACTCTCGCCTTTCCTCATCTGAAAGAATCCCATAAGTTTCCTCTATTTCCTTACGGTGCTCTGGTAAAAGATTCTCAAATATTTTTTTCCCTTCATCTGTCAGCCCTACCAAAAATGCACGTTTATCTTTTGGACAACCTTTTCGATATAACCAGCCCTTTTTCTCCATATTTTTCACAACAACCGTCATATTCCCCGAAGTAGAAAGTACCTTTTCAATCAATTCACAAATACGCATCTCACCTTTAGTATAAAGCACATCTAAAACGCTAAACTGCGAACTTGTAATCCCTTTTTCTCGAAAATCCTTTCCAATTTTTCCATCAATTTTTCTCACAGCCCTCTGCAATACGATCTGCAAATGGACATCTGAATTCCTTTCCCAGTCAGTATTCATAAATTCTCTCCTTCTAAATTTATCACTAATTAGTAATAATTTATTATATCACTAGTTAGTGATATTGTCAAGTAATTTTTATTTTAAAATTTTTTAGCTATTATTATATTCAATATCAAAATTTATAATATTGTAAACTAAAATTCATTTAAACCTTGAATTTTTCCCCATTTTACTATACAATATTCTGAAGTATTCAAAACTAATTTTTTAAAGTTTATTTCAAAATAAACAGAAAGGAAAAATATGAAGCAATATATCGTAGACGCTTTTACAGATACCGTTTTCAAAGGAAATCCTGCTGCTGTGTGCATTATGGATTCTTGGATAGATGACGACTTGATGCTTTCGATTACGAGAGAGAATAATTTGTCAGAGACGGCTTTTGCTGTGAAGGAAAATGAGAAATATAGATTGCGTTGGTTCACTTCTGGCGGAGAAATCGACCTTTGTGGACATGCTACTTTGGCGACAGCCTTTGTGATAACTAATTTTTATGAAAAAAATATTGATAAAATCGTGTTTGACACATTGAGTGGCGATTTAACTGTTCACAAAAAAGGAGAATTATTTGAATTGAATTTTCCTTCTTACGACTTAAAATCTGTTGAAATTACGAAAGAAATAATTGATGCGATTGGGGTTAAGCCACTGGAAGTCTTTATTGACAGGGATTTAGTTTGTGTTTTGGAAAATTCTGAACTTGTGAAAAAGTTTGAGCCAAATTTGGAAAAAATTAAATTGCTCGATGGGCTTCTTTTGCACATTACGGCTAAAGTTGATGAAAACTCGGAATTTGATTGTATTTCTCGTTCTTTTGCACCAAAATTGAATGTTGCTGAAGATCCAGTTTGTGGCTCTGGTCATTGTCATCTTGTGCCACTTTGGTCATATAAATTGGGAAAAAATGAGATTGCTGCATTTCAGGCTTCCAAACGTACGGGAACTCTTTATTGTAAATTGGACAAAGAAAAAAATCGAGTTTCGTTAAGAGGGAAAGCTGTGTTATTTGCAGTTTCAGAGATTTTTATCTAAAATTTTCTCTTTTTTTATTTTTCAAAATTTAAATAGCAGTATAAAATCATAAATTCAATTTTTTTTAATACTATTCCCTATTGGAATAACAGATTTATTATAAATTTCAAATTACATACTATTTAGCAAGGGGGCTTAATCCCTTGCTTTAGAACATTTGCTTTATCAAATTTCGGATACATATAGTTTTTTCCTAACAAGTCTATCAAATTTCTTCCATTAGCAAATCCACAATCGCTCCATTTACAATTTCAACTAATTTTCTTGTTTCCACTTCCATCTGCAACCCTCTTCTACCAGCTGAAACCATTATTTTTTCAAATTTCTCCACTTCCTTGTCAAAAAAAGTCCTAAACAGCCTTTTCATTCCCACAGGAGAACAACCCCCACGAATATATCCTGTTTCCTTCTCAAGCTCTCCAAGTGGTAACAAATCAATATTTTTCTCTCCAGAAGCCTTTGCCACTTTTTTCAAATCCAAATGTGCTTCCCCATGAATAACACAAACATACAAATTCTTACTTTTCCCCTTCAGCACGATCGTTTTAAAGACTCTCTCTGCCAATTCAGGAAACTTTTCAGCAACACCAAGTCCCCCGCTTTTATCTTCGCTCCACTCATAAGTATGAATAATATATGGAATTTTCTGTTTATCCAGTTGTCTTAAAGCATTTGTCTTTGCTACTTTATCTTTTTTATGTTTCATAATTACTCCTATATTCTTTATTTTATATTAAATATTTCAGTTAAATCTAATATATTGGCAATTTATTTGCTATCATCTCCACCTTTTCTTTACATAATTATTTTTCCTCTTTTTGTATTTTCTCCACTCTCTGACAAGAGCTTTTAACCCTTTGTGATTATAAATACTGCTGTTATTCTTGATATCTTTTACTTTTACAATTGCCTACATAAATTATTTTGATAATACTCAATCACATACTCTGCACATTTTATCCCATCAACTGCCGCCGACATAATTCCACCAGCATATCCTGCACCTTCTCCGCAAGGCATAAGACCTTCGATATTTGAGAAAAATCTTTCATTTCTAGGGATTTTCACTGGAGATGAGCTACGGCTTTCGACACCTGACAGAATTGCGTCATCATTAGCAAAACCCTTTATTTTTTTATCCATTAAGGTAATTCCTTCTTTTATAGAATCGTTTATAAATTGTGGAAAAATTTCATTTAAGTTTGCAAATTTGTAGCCTGCCAGATAGCTTGGCTTTACTTTTCCTAATTTTGTTGAAATTTTATTGTTTACAAAATCGCCAAATAATTGAATAGGAGCTTTGTAATCCTTTCCGCCAAGTTCAAATGCTTTTTCTTCCAGTTTCCTTTGAAACTCTACTCCAGCCAGAACACTTTCTCCTGGAAAATCCTCAGGAAATACATTTACCAAAATTGCTGAATTTGCATTTTCTAAATCTCTCTGTGAATAACTCATTCCATTTACGACAAGTCTGCCTTCTTCGCTTGAAGATGGTACAACTACACCACCAGGACACATACAGAAAGTATAAACTCCACGTCCATTGCTTGTCTTTACATTTAATTTATATTCTGCAGCAGGTAATTTATCAGCAAATTTTCCATATTGCGAATAATTTATCATACTTTGAAGATGCTCAATTCTGACTCCTACCGAAAAAGTTTTCCGTTCCATTGTAACATTTTCTTCGTTCAGCATAAAGAAAGTTTCTCTTGCACTATGCCCAATTGCGAGAATTACAATATTTGTTGGAATTTCATAAATTTTATTTTTATCAGAATTTTCTACATTTTCAACTAAAATACTTTTTATTTTATTATTTTTAGAATCAGATTTTTCATAATTTATTTTTGTTAATTTTGTGTTAAATCTGTATTCTCCTCCAAGGCTTTCGATTTTATGCCTGATTTTACGCATTATTTCAATTAATTTATCAGTTCCAATGTGGGGTTTGGACATATAATTTATTTTTGGATCAGCACCAGCGAGAATTAATTCATCATAAACCTTCTGAATCCGAAAATTATTTGTATTCGTGTTTAGTTTCCCGTCTGAAAATGTTCCAGCTCCGCCTTCTCCAAACTGCACATTTGAATATTTGTCAAGGTTTCCAGTTTTGAAAAAATTATATACATCTTTTTCACGTTCATCTACATTTTTTCCCTGCTCAATGATAATTGGCTTTAATCCAGCTTCAGTAAGCACAAGTCCAGCAAAAATTCCAGCAGGACCGCTTCCGACAATAACAGGACGTTTCACATTTTCATTTTCTGTAAAATTCTCAATTTTTTTCGTAGAATAAGGGTTTTTTTCAATTTTTCTCACATTTTTCACATTTTCAAATCTTTTCTTTTCCGTTTCCTCGTCAAACTTAAAAGAAATATCCACCGCATAAACAAATACAACATTATCTTTTTTTCTCGCATCAATTGCCTGTCCTGCAATCTCAAAACTTTTTACCTCATTCTCATTGATTTTGTAAAGTTTGTAAACTGTTTTTTTTAAATCATTTTCGCTGTGTTTTACAGGCATTTTTATATTATTTATTCTAATCATTTTTTCTCCTTATTAGTTTAGTTATTTTTAAAAGTTTGGGACATTGTTTTTCATTTAATATAGTAATTTTGCTATAAATCCATTTTAGCAAGGGAGTAAAATTTTGTTGTTATCAAGTAAATAAAATACTAAAATTTATATTTATAGTAACATTTTATACTATTCCCCGTTTAAATAGCGAATTTTTAATAAATTTTGAATTACATACTATTGTTAGTAAAGAATTAAAACTTTTGTTCTTAACATAGTTCCTATTTTATAATGGGATTTAGTATTGGATTATTTTATTTAATATCAGTTTTTACTATTTTTGTTATGTTTTTTCTTTTTTTCGCAGGATTGCTCATTGCGGCAAATCCTTGTCTTGCAGTAAAGACTTATCCTAATAATTAAAACTGTGGCAAGATTGCTACGCAATACCTATGGCTAGACTACGACTTTTATTTGCTCAATTCCGAAACTTCTCCTTCCAGTCGTCAAACAGTCGTAGTTGAACAAATAAAAGCTCCGTCGGTTTATTAAAAACAAAAAATTATATTTTAATTATTTTGAAATACTAGGTTCTTATCCTTTGTTAGAAAAATTTGTAATAAATTCGTTATTTAAATGGGGTTTGGTATTAAATTATACAGTTGTTTTTTTAAAGATTTTTTCCTAAAAAATATCCAGATGTCCAAGCCCATTGTAAATTAAATCCACCACACTCACCATAAACATCTAGTATTTCACCAGCAAAATATAAATTTTTAACTTTTTTTGATTTCAAATTTTCCAGATTTACTTCACTTAGAGGAATACCTCCAGCGGTAACTTGAGCAGCTTTAAAGCCATTTGTATCAATAATTTTTATTCTATATTTTTTTAAAGTTGTGCAAATTTTGCGAATTTCGTTGTCTGTCAGTTCATTTATACTTTTTGATAACTTTTCTATTCCTGCCGATTTTGTCAAAAATTGTCCTAGTTTTTTGTTGACAACTCCATTAAAAAATTGTTCCATTGTAAAATCCTTTAATATTGTCCGACGTTTTTTTAAAATTTCAAAAATTTCATTATAAGTAAATTTTGGCATAAAGTCAATTTCAAATTCTACATTTTTATAAATTGGGAAAACATATGAAATATTAAAAACCACATTTCCAGAAATTCCAAAATCCGTAAACAGTAGTTCGCCGTCATAAGTACAAATTTTTATTTTCTCTCCATTTTTATTTTCTCCAAAAGCCGTAACTTCCGCATCCGACTTAATCCCTTTTAATCCTTTAATTTTTTCTTTTTCTGCCTTTAGCTGTACAATAACAGGGATTAATTTCGTAACAGTATGTCCAAAGCTCTTTGCCAGCTCATAGCCGCTCCCATTTGAACCAAGTTCAGGATACGATTTTCCACCAGTTGCAAGTACTACCTTTTTGGCAATTATCTGTCTTTTATCCTCAGAAATTATCTTAAAATTAAACATTTCCTTCTCAATTTTTGTAACATAAAAGTCTGTAATTATCTCTATTCCAAGACTTTGTGCATAAAATCGTAGTCCATCTACAATTGATGCCGCCTGTCCACTAAGTGGATAAACTTTCCCACGATTTTCCTCATTGCAAATAATTCCAACTTCATCTTCAAAAAATTTCATCGCATCCTGTGAAGTAAAACTTTCCAAAATCTTCTCAATCGGCTGCTTCGTTTTCTCAATTCCAAAATAATTTTGATTTGAAGCATTCACATTTGTTAAGTTACATCGTCCATTTCCAGTTGTCAGCACTTTTTTTAAAACTCTGTCCTTTCTCTCCAGAATGACAACATCTCTTCCATTTTTCCTTGCAGTAATCGCCGTCAGAAAACCTGAAGCGCCACCTCCAATTATCACTATTTCTCTTTTCATTTTATAATTTCATTCTCCTAAATATTTATAATAAATTTTAAAATTTTTATTAATTTCCTGCTTAAAAGTCAGTTTAAAAATAAAAACGAGCCGTGTGCTCGTTTTTTTGTATGAAAGAAGTCTAAATGTAGAGATGGGGCATCTCTATTAGACAATGTATTTATATCATATAAATGTTTTTTTGTCAATATTAAAAAAAATAAAAAATATAGGGGCAATTACTAAATAATATAATAAACACTTTTTGACTATTTTTTTGATCATTCTACTTTCAAAACTTTCCTCATTGAATATTCTCCGCCTTTCAAATAAAAGCTTAAACTGCTGCTTCAAACAGAATCTGAAAGAAAAAATATTTTTAAAAAAAGTCTTTACAAGCGAGGAAAAATCTGATATTCTAATCATAGAGGGAACCACCTTTCAATAGGATTTGGCGATTATATTGTAACTGGTTTCCTCTTTTTTGTTAATTTGAAATTTAATTAAATTTATTTGCCCCTATATTTTTTACTCTGTCAGCTCAGTAACTAAGGAAACTTTTAAATAACAATGGTGTTTTTAGCAAACTGATAAAATTTTATCAAAAATTGAATAGATTTTAAATAATATCCAAAAAAAATGAATGTATATTAAATTGAAAGGTGGATAAAATATGGATTTCAAAGATATTAAAAAAAATGAAGAAAAATCGGTTTTGGAAAAAAAAGGAATTGTGGAAAAGGATTTTTGGCGACAAAAATATCATATTCAAGGAATTGTGGGACTTATTAATGATCCAAATGGATTCTCACAGTTTAAGGGGAAGTATCATATGTTTTATCAATGGAATCCATTAGGGACAATTCATAAAAATAAAACTTGGGCTCATAGTGTAAGTAAAGATTTACTGCATTGGGAAAGATTGGAAACAGCTTTACGACCTGATACTTGGTATTCTAAGGATGGAGTTTATTCTGGAAGCGCAATTGCAGATGATGGAAAACTTTACCTGTTTTATACTGGAAATGTAAAAGATGCTGATGGAAACAGAGAATCTTACCAGTGTCTGGCAGTTTCTAGCGATGGGGAGAATTTTGAAAGATGGGAACCAAGCATTATTAATCAGCCAGATGGATATACTCGACATATAAGAGACCCGAAAATTTGGAAAAAAGATGGAAAGTTTTATGCTGTAATCGGTATTCAAAGTGAAGATTTAGAAGGAAAAGCAGTTTTATACAGTTCAGAAAATATAAAAGACTGGAAGTTTGAAGGGGAAATTGCTGGGGCAAATCATGGAAAAATTAAAGATTTTGGATTTATGTGGGAATGTCCTGACTATTTTCAGCTAAAAGATGAAAAAACTGGAGAAGTAAAGGATTTATTGGTATTTTCTCCACAAGGGCTGGAACCAGAAGGAGATTTGTACAATAATAAATATCAGACAGGATATTTATTTGGAAAACTGGATTATGAAAAACCTGAATTTGAAATCACATCAGATTTTGTGGAAATTGATAGAGGGCATGACTTTTATGCACCACAGTCAATGGAAGATGACAAAGGAAGAAGAATTATTGTAGGCTGGATGGGAGTTCCTGAAGAAGAAGACTTTCCAACTGTGAAAAATGAATGGCTTCACTGCCTGACTTTGCCAAGGGAATTAAAGGTAATTGATGGAAGACTTTATCAATTGCCGATAAAGGAAATGGAAAGCATTCGAGGAGAAAAACTTGAGTTTAATGAAAAGGTGGCTGGAGAAGTTCAAGTTGGAACTGGGACAACTTATGAATTAAAAGCTAAATTTGCTGATTTTAATTCTGATTTTGGATTGAAATTGAGAACGGGCAAAAATAGTGAAACTGTTTTAAAATTTGATTACAATGATAAGAAATTCGTATTGGACAGAACAAAGGGTGAGCAGCCTGATAAGAGATTAAGAAAAGTTTATTTGGGAGATATTTCAGAACTGGAACTTACAGTATTTGTAGATAATTCTTCTGTGGAAGTGTTTATTAATGGTGGACAGGAAGTGTTTTCATCGAGAATATTCCCAGAAAAAGGTGCACATGGTATAAGTGTATTTACAGATGGAGATGTAAGTGCAGAAATTGAAAAATGGGAATGGAAATAAAAAATTAATTAGAAAATCTAGAAGGGAAAAAATTGGTAAAAAATAAAATAACAGAAAAAAAAATGATAAGAAGCAATAATATTAAATTAGACATTATAAATATTATTGATGATATTTTGCATGAGAAAAAATATAGCAATATTCAGTTAAATTATTATTTTTCTAAAAAAAATTATGCACAAAAGGAAAAGACTTTTATTACAAATGTTATAAATACTACAATAAAAAATTTAATTTATATTGATTATTTAATTGAAAAAGGCACACGAAGTGTAAAAAAGCGAAAAATAAAGCAACTTTTGAGAATCTCAGTTGCACAGCTATTTTTTATGGAATCGGATGATGCAGGAGTGATATTTGAAGCTGGAGAAGTTGCGAAAATTATAAATGAGCATCAAGTTGGATTTGTAAATGCATCTTTACAGGCAATTTTAAAAAATAAGAAAAAGTTTGATAGCGAGATTCCAATGGATAAAAGAGAAAGTATTGCTTTATCATATCCACAATGGTTTGTGAATAAAATTAAAATTGATTTTCCAGATAATTATTTGGAAATAATGGAATCTTATAAAAAAAGAAGTTATCTATCGGTTAGATTTGATAAAAGTAAAATCACAAAAGAGAAATTTGAAAAATTATTGAAGGAAATTAATACGAAATTCTTATTTTCAATTGATGAAGTCTATTATTTATCAAATGCGAATATTTTTGATACTGAAATTTATAAAAATGGAGGAATTGTGATTCAAGATGCTTCATCTTATCTAGCTGTGAAAAATTTAAATGTGAAAGATGGAGATGTTGTGCTTGATGCTTGTGCCGCTCCAGGTGGAAAATCTCTTGGAATTTTGCAATTATTTAATCCAGAAAAATTGATTTCTACTGATATTCATGAGCATAAAGTGAAATTGTTAAATGAACTTAAAGATAAATATGGGTATAATAATTTTCAAATAAAGTTAAATAATGCAACACAAATTGAAAATTTAGGAGTTAAATTTGATAAAATATTGTTGGATATGCCATGTAGCGGACTTGGAGTGCTTAGGAAAAAGCCAGAGAAAATATATGAATTGACTTCAAATGACATAAAAACTTTGAAAAAACTTCAGAAAAAAATATTTGAAAGTGCGTATAAATGCTTAAAAAATGGCGGAGAGATCGTCTATAGCACTTGCACTTTTTCTAAAAATGAAAATACAAATAATATTCAGTATCTCTTGGAAAAATATGAGGATTTGGAAATTTTAGATTTGGAAATTCCAGAAAATGTGGAAATTGAAAAAGATGAACTTGGCGGGGTTTATATTTCATATAAAAATAAATATATGGATGGATTTTATATTGCAAAATTGAGAAAAAATTAATAGATTATATTCTGGCTTGAAACAAAAAGATTAGTTGGTTGAGCTAAAAAAATAATTGAAAGGACGTATTTGGAATGCGATTTGATCTGGATAATGATGTGAAATTCATATTGGAACAATTAAATAAAAATGGAAAAGGATTTATTGTTGGAGGAGCAATTAGGGATAAAATTCTAAATAGGGATCCAGGAGATTATGATTTTGCGACTGACATAGAATATTCAGAATTAAAAAGAATTTTTGCAGATTACAATCCAAAGGAAATGGGAGCACATTTTGGAATTCTTATGATAAAGGTCAATGGGAAAAATTATGAAATAGCAAAATTTCGTAAAGAAACAGGAATTTATAATAGCAGATATCCAAAGGAAATTAAATTTGTAAAAACAATTGAAGAAGATTTGGCAAGACGGGATTTTACGATAAATTCACTAGCTTATAGCAAACAGACTGGAATAATTGATTTGTATGGGGGAAAGCAGGATATTAGGCGGAAAGTGATAAGATTTGTCGGAAAGCCTAAATTGAGAATAGAAGAGGATGCACTTAGAATTTTGCGAGCTTTTAGATTTATTTCTAAATTAGGATTTAATTTGGATAAGAAAACAGCGGAAGCTATTTATAAAAAAAGAAAATTTTTATTAAAAATATCAAAGGAAAGGCTCTTTGATGAGCTAAGTAAAATTTTGATGGGGAATTTTGTAAAAAAGGCGTTTATTGAAATGAAAAAACTAAAAGTTCTGGAAATGCTAATTCCAGAATTTCGTTATGCATATAATTTTGATCAGAATAATCCAAATAATCCAGATGATTTATTTCATCATATAATAAAAGTTATTCATCTTTGTGATTATGATTTAATTACTAGATTTGCTGCACTTTTTCACGATTTGGGAAAAATTAATGCAAAAATTATTGATGCAAAGGGAGTTTTCCACTTTTACGGGCATGAAAAGGAAAGTACATTGATTGCTGAAGAAGAATTGAGGCAGCTTAGGGCTTCAAATGAATTTACAAATTCTGTAAAAAAAATTGTTAAAAACCACATGCTGATTTATCAGGATGTTTCAGATAAAACACTGAAAAAGTTGATTATTGAGATGGATGAAAGGAATTTGAAACGGCTATTTAATCTATTTTCTGCTGATTTAAATTCAAAAGGTATAAGAACTCGTGCAGAAAATAATGAAATTTTACAAAATTTTAGGAATAGAATTGAAAATATAAAAAAACAGGGAGAAGTACCGCAATTTAATGATTTGGATATAACAGGAATTGATTTGATAAATCTTAAGTTTAGCAATCGTGAAATTGGGGAAGTTAAAAATAGGCTGTATGAGCTTGTTCTTGAAGATAAAATTGTTAACGAGAAGGAAGAGCTGTTAAAATACATTGTGAAACACTACAATTTGAAGGGTGATTTTAAATATGAAAATTCTTGTGGAGCAATTGTTTTTAATGAGAATACAGAGAAAATTCTGCTTGTAAAAATGCACAACGGAAATTGGGGATTTCCAAAGGGACATATTGAAAATAATGAAACTAAGGAAGAAACGGCAATTCGTGAAGTTTTTGAAGAAACAAATATAAATATAAAAATTATTCCAGGCTTTGAACATTTGATAAAATATATTCCAAATGAAAAAACCATTAAAAAAGTTACAATTTTTGCGGGAATTACTCAAGATGAGGATGTTAAAATTGATGTTTCTGAAATTGAGGCTTTTCAATGGTGCACCTATGAAGAGGCTTTAAAATTGACAACTTATAAACTGCAAAAAGATGTGCTTGAAAATGCGAGGAAAGTATTTGTTAGTTCAAAAATAATAAAAAAAAGAAATTCAGAATAAAAAAATTAGGAAATAAATTGGATAGAAAATGAATAAAGAGAGAATTTTAGGATATGAAATTCATCGGAAAAAGGTAAAAAATATAAATTTACGCATAAAACCTAATCTGGAAGTTTATATTTCAGTTCCAATGAATTTGCATCGTGATTACATTGAAAATTTTATTCGTTCTAAAGAAGAATGGATAAAAAGTGTTTTGAAGAAAGTTGAGAATGTAAAGGAAAAGCAAAAAGACTTTGAATATAAAACTGGAGAGATTCATAAATTTTTGGGGAAAGAATATAATTTAATTGTAAAAACAGGAAATTTTAATGCTGTAAGTTTAAAGAATAATATCAGGCCAAATGAGATAATTTTAACTGTAAATGAAAATATTTTTGAAAATATTGATGAAAAGAAAAAAATTATGGAAAAGTGGTATTTTGAGAATGCCAAAAAATTATTTCTTCAATTTATGGAAAAATGGCTGGAAATATTGGATGAGAATGTGGAAAAGGTGGCAATAAAGCCGATGAAAACTAGATGGGGTTCGTGTAATTATGTAAAAAGGTATATAAATCTTAATATAGAACTCATAAAAAGGACACCTTTTGAAATAGAGTATGTTATTTTACATGAATTGACACATTTAAAATACCCAAATCACGGAAGAGGTTTTTATAATTACATAGAGCGATATATGCCAAATTACAAGGTTGCTGAAAAAATGTTAAATGCTAAACATTATTATTAATTTAAAAATAAAAAGGAACTATCCATTAATTAAGAAAGTTCCTCTATTTTTTATACTAATTATCTATATCATAATCAACTAAAACTTCAATTTCTCCATTTTCATAAACAAAGAGTCCTGTTACAGCTTCATGAGGTAAATCGGTATGCATCTTTTGAGCAGCTTGGCAAATATACTTCTTTTGAGTTTCATCGCTAGTTTGACATCCTGCACAGTCACTATGTCCTGCTACAAAAATATGATCAGATTTATGTTTATTTACTGAAATTAAGACAACCTTATCTTCAATACTTCTTAAAAAATTTTCATCACTAACAATTTTATTTACAGCTCCAGCATCGGTAATAGTATCCACAAAGGTATATCTGTAATTATTCCTAATATATTCATTTAAAATATGGATAAATCTTCCATCCATACAGCAAACTAAAGTACAAAACATAACTTCCTCCTTTAATCAAATAATTTTAGTCGTTTGTAAAAGTCTAAAAATTACGATAAACACTGTATTTTTCAATTTTTAATTTCTTATTTCCTCCACCTACTGACAAGGTGTCAAGACCTCTTATTATTATAAATACTACTGTTATTCAATCTTTATATCTTTTACTTTTACAATTGCCTATCAAATAATTTCTTTAAATAATAAACATTTTTAATTATTACAATTTTGAAGTTATTTAATACATATCCTAAAGATATTGAGATTATAACATATTTTTTAATAAAAATCAAAATTTTTACTCTATCGAAAATATTATACAGCAACTTATACTATTTTT